>JAOTTZ010000459.1 GCA_029864165.1 Burkholderiaceae bacterium | reverse complement strand
ACACCGGCATGTGTTTGAGACCATCAAGCTGCAATAACGCCTGACCGAGGTTGAATCTTAGCCGAAGGACTCCCTCTACTTCAGATCGAATGCGGCCAACTTCTTGGCGACCGCAGCGTTCTTCAGCGTTGCATAGACCGGCAGACCACCTTTGTATTTCGGATAGTCCTCACCGTTGATCAGCGGCGCGAGGTAGCGTTTGCATTTGGCCGTGATGCCGAAGCCGTCGGCTGTGATGAAGTCCTTCGGCATGAATTTCTCGACGTTGGCGACCTTGGACAATGGCGCCAGGCCGATCTTGTATTTGTAAGGAACGTCGGAAAGTCTGTCGACCGTGGGCATGACGGCATTGTGGCCCTTGAGGGCCAGATCGACCGCTTTAGCGCCTAATTCGTAGGCTTGTTTCACATCGGTCTTGGAGGCTATGTGACGCGCAGCGCGTTGTAAGTAGTCGGCGACCGCCCAATGAAACTTGTGGCCCAGCGCCTGCTTGACCAGGCCGGCAACCACCGGCGCGGCGCCGCCAAGTTGTGCATGGCCAAACGCGTCTTTGCTACCTTGCTCGGCCAAGAACTTGCCGTCTGGGTAGTGGCATCCTTCGGACACCACCACCGTACAGTAGCCGTGCTCTTTGACGAGTTTGTCCACGCGGGCGATAAAGCGCTGCTGGTCGAAGTCGACTTCCGGGAAAAGTATGACCACCGGTATGCCGTGCCCCTCAACCAAGCCGCCGGCAGCGGCAATCCAACCGGCGTGGCGCCCCATGACTTCGAGCACAAAAACCTTGGTCGACGTCTTGCACATCGAGCGCACGTCGAGTGATGCCTCCAGCGTCGATACTGCGATGTACTTGGCGACCGAGCCAAACCCCGGGCAGCAGTCGGTGATCGGCAGATCGTTGTCCACCGTCTTAGGCACGTGGATGGCCACGATCGGGTAGCCCATCGCCTCAGACAACTGGCTCACCTTGTAGCAGGTGTCGGCCGAGTCACCGCCCCCATTGTAAAAAAAATAGCCTATGTCGTGCGCCTTGAACACTTCAATCAGGCGTTCGTACTCGCGCTTGTTCGCTTCTAAAGATTTGAGCTTGTAGCGGGCCGACCCGAACGCGCCGGCCGGCGTAAAGCGCAGTGCTGCGATCGCAGCAGCCGTCTCTTTGCTGGTGTCGATCAGGTCTTCGGTCAATGCACCAATGATACCGTTGCGTCCCGCGTAAACCTTGCCGATTTTGGCTTTATGCTTACGCGCGGCTTCTATCAAGCCACAGGCCGACGCGTTGATGACGGCAGTCACACCCCCGGACTGTGCATAAAAGGCATTCTTCTTGGCCACGTTGTCGGTCTCCTTGGTATTCGGTGGGTATGTGTTAAGTCGCAAGCGCGCGTTCGACGATTTCGCGCACATCGCTGGAGAGCACCGGCGCAGCGGCCACCCGAGCAATCGCCTCGCGCGCACAACTTCGGTAAGGTTCAACAAGCATACCCCAGCGATCCATCGCCCGCGCCAAGCGCGCGGCGAGCTGTGGGTTGATAGCGTCCATCTCTAGCACACGATTGGCCCAAAACGCGTAGCCCGCAGCGTCCACGCGGTGAAAACCGGCTGGATTCAACCAGCAAAAAGCGGCTATCAAGCTACGCGCCCGGTTCGGGTTTTTGAGCGAAAAATCAGGATGCCGCATCAAATCCTTCACGCGCGCGAGCGCATCGCCGTCTGTATCAGGCATGCGTGCCTGCAGGGAAAACCATTTGTCGATCACCAAGGGGTCGCCACGGAACATCGTGTAGAAATGCTGCAACGCGGGCTCGGCGAAGTCAGATCCAGCCTGGGTGAGCGCGTTGAGCGCACCGAAGCGCTCGGTCATATTGTGGGCGTTTTTGACAATCTGGTACGCGCGGCCCGGCCATACCGGATCAGCCGCTCGCTGGGCATCGAGGCACAACATTGCCAGCGCAAGGTTACTCAGCGCTCGCCGGCCACTGGATACCGGATCGGGTGAGTAGGCACCGGTCACTTGGTAAGAATCGAAAGCCCAGGCCCAGTCTTCGTACAACGCATGGGCGAGCTGTCGCTGCGCTTGCCGGCGCACAGCATGTATGCGCCGCGGGTCTACCACGTCCAACTGCTCGGCAATGTAACCCTCGGTCGGCAAAGAGAGCACCAATGCCTTGAACGCAGCGTCGAGGTCGGGGTGGTGCAGCACGGCGCGCATGGCCTCGACGAATGCCTGATCAAGCAGAGGCTCGCGATGATTGCGGACACCACCGAGCAGGCGCTCAAGCGCTAGGCGCTGACCAGCTTCCCAGCGGTTGAACGGGTCGGGGTCGTGCTGCAACAAGGTCAGCAGGTCTGCGTCGCTGAGGTTGTCGTCGAGAACCACCGGCGCAGAGAAGCCGCGCAACAATGACACCACGGGATCGACTTCGACATTAACAAAGGTGTAAGACGCTTTGGCCTCGTCCAACACCAACACGCG
>JAOTTZ010000038.1 GCA_029864165.1 Burkholderiaceae bacterium | reverse complement strand
TTGGTGTTCTCGACACTCTTGATCTTGCCGCGAATTTCCTTGCCTACCGCCATTTCGCATGCTCCTGGGTGGGTACGGCGCGCTTAAACAAAGGACTTCTTGAACGCGGCGATGGCAGCGTCGAGTTGCGCTTCAGCGTCCTTGTCCATCGCCTTGTCCGCCTCTAACTTGGCCAGCAATGCCGCATGGCTGGACTTCAGGAACTGGTGCAAGCCAGTTTCGAACGCCAGCACTCTCTTCACGTCTATGCTGTCCACGTAGCCCTTGTTCACCGCAAACAGCGTGGAAGCCATCAACGAGATGGGCAACGGCGAATACTGGGCTTGCTTGAGCAACTCGGTCACGCGGGCGCCGCGGTCGAGTTGCTTGCGGGTGGCTTCGTCGAGGTCAGACGCAAACTGCGCGAACGCGGCCAGCTCGCGGTACTGTGCCAAGTCGGTGCGGATGCCGCCGGAGAGGCTCTTGATCAGCTTGGTTTGCGCCGCGCCGCCGACCCGCGACACGGAGATGCCGGCGTTGATGGCCGGTCGGATGCCGGCGTTGAACAAGGAAGTCTCCAGAAAAATCTGGCCGTCGGTGATCGAGATCACGTTGGTCGGTACGAACGCCGACACGTCGCCCGCCTGTGTTTCGATGATGGGCAAGGCGGTCAACGAACCCGTTTGGCCCTTCACACTGCCTTTGGTGAATTGCTCAACGTAGTCGGCGTTCACGCGCGCAGCACGCTCAAGCAAACGGCTGTGGAGATAAAACACATCGCCCGGATAGGCCTCGCGGCCGGGGGGGCGCCGCAGCAGCAGCGAGACTTGTCGATAGGCCACCGCTTGCTTGGAGAGATCGTCGTAGACGATCAGCGCGTCTTGCCCACGGTCGCGGAAGTACTCGCCCATGGTGCATCCGGAGTACGCCGATACATACTGCATGGCCGCGGAATCCGACGCTGGCGCTGCGACGACGATGGTGTAGGCCATGGCACCGTGTAGTTCGAGTGCGCGCACCACGTTTTTGATCGACGACGCTTTTTGACCAATGGCCACATAAACGCAGGTCATGTTCTGACCTTTTTGGTTGATGATGGTGTCGATCGCCACCGCCGTCTTACCGGTTTGACGGTCGCCGATGATCAACTCGCGCTGGCCGCGGCCAATGGGCACCATCGAATCGATGGATTTGAGGCCTGAGGCCATCGGCTGGCTCACGCTTTGGCGAGCGATCACACCCGGGGCCACCTTCTCGATCACGTCGGTCATCTTGGCGTTGATGGGGCCCTTGCCGTCTATCGGTTGGCCCAGCGCGTTGACGACGCGGCCGATCAACTCGGGGCCGACGGGAACTTCCAGAATTCGGCCGGTGCACTTGACCGTGTCGCCTTCGGCGATGTGTTCGTACGCGCCCAAAATCACCGCGCCGACCGAGTCACGCTCCAAGTTGAGCGCCAGGCCGAAGGTCGGCGTGCCGTCTGCCGTGGCCGGGAATTCGAGCATTTCGCCCTGCATCACCTCGGACAGACCGTGCGCGCGCACGATGCCGTCGGCCACCGATACGACAGTACCTTGGTTTCGGATGTCGGCCTGTGCTGTCAGGCCCTCGATGCGGCTCTTGATGAGTTCAGAAATTTCTGCGGGGTTGAGTTGCATGGCTGGCTCTCAGTCTGCCTAACTTGTTATGAATAAAGGCAATGGTTGGTAGGGCAATGTTTGGATTGATATCGCGCGCTGCGGTCAGGCCGTCAAGGCCGATTTCATCTGTGCGAGCCGCGCGCGAACCGAAGTGTCGAGCACTTCGTCGCCCACCACCACGCGCACGCCACCGATCAGTTCAGGCTCCAGCACTACCGTGGCGTTGAGCTTGCGAGCAAAGCGCTTTTCGAGCGTGCCGATCAATTCGCCAAGCTGAGGTGCTTCGATAGGGAAGGCGCTGAACACCTTGGCGTCCGTGATGCCTGAGTGTGCGTTGACGCGGGCGTGAAACTGCTTGGCGATCTCGGGCAATACCGACAACCGCCTGTTGTCTATCAGCGTGCGCAGCAAGTTCATGCTGCTGTCCGACAACGGCGACTTGAGCACCGAGCTGATGACGTTCAACACCTGCTCGCGCGTGACTTTGGGGTGGTTGGCAAAGCGCCGTACTTGCGGGTCAGCCGCCACTGCGGCCAAGGCGTCAATCTGCTCGCTGCTCTGGCTCAGGTCGCCCTGGCTGGCCACCTGGAACAGCGCCTCGGCGTAAGGGCGTGCAATGGTTGCGACTTCAGCCATGGTTTAGGGCCTGTGAAAGCATGAATCGCATTCACGCCGGGTTACCCAAGCGCGTTGAGGTAGGCGCCTTGCGCAGCCCAGGCTGGGTGCCTGCGCAAGCAGGGCAACGCCCCTCAGCGCGCTTGGGTAGCCCGGCCCGAAGGGTGAGGTGCCGGAACAGGCCCCCTCGTTGTTGCAAATGCTCGCCAGGCCACCAGCCCGACTGCGCTTTGCGCCTACTAGATGGAGCCTGTTCCGGTATCTCACGTGGACGCGATTCATGCTTTTGCAGGCCCTCATAGCTCAGCCTTCAGGCGCTGCAACAGTTCGACGTGAACGCCGACATTGACTTCGCGACGCAAGATCGCCTCCGCCCCCTTGACGGCCAGCGCGGCGACGTCGTCGCGCAGCGCCTCGCGCGCCTTGGTCGACTCTTGCTCGGCCTCGGCCTTGGCGGCGGCAATCACCTTGGCACCCTCGTCGTTGGCGCGCGCCTTGGCTTCTTCGATCATCGAATGCGCCAAGCGTTCGGCGTCGGCCAGGCGCTTGCCGGCGTCGTCGCGTGCCGCAGAGAGCTGCTCTTCGACGCGCTTGTGCGCCATTGCCAATTCGGCCTTGGCGTGGTCGGCCGCGGAAAGGCCCTCGGCGACCTTTTGTGCGCGCTCGTCAAGCGCCTTGACGATGGGCGGCCACACGAATTTCATCGTGAACCAGCCCAAGATCAGGAACACGATGATCTGAACAATGAGGGTAGCGTTGATGTTCACGTTGCTGTTGCCTTTAATCAGAACGGCAGGCGGCACCGGCGTGGCAGGCACCGAGCACGGCTAGCCGGCATGCCGCGGATGGCCACGAACTACTTGGGCAGGTTGGCGATTTGTGCCAAAAACGGGTTGGCGGTGGCAAACCACAGCGCGATACCGGTGCCGATGATGAACGCGGCGTCGATCAAGCCGACCAGCAGGAACATCTTGGTTTGCAATTCGCCCATCAGCTCGGGTTGACGCGCGGCGGCTTCAAGGTATTTGCTGCCCATGATGCCGATGCCTATACAGGCGCCACAGGCGCCCAGGCCGATGATGACACCGGCTGCCAAGGCCACAAAGCTGATGATTTCCATACTGACTCCTTAAGATAGTCTTTGTTGAGTGAATGAATCAATGATGATCGTGCGCCTGGCCCACATACACCAGCGTGAGCATCATGAACACGAAGGCCTGCAGCGTGATGATCAGAATGTGGAAGATGGCCCACACGGTGCCGGCAACAACATGCCCCACAAACAGCGCCAGGCCGGTGGCTGACAAAGCCCACGCACCGCCCATCAACGCGATCAGCATGAAGATCAACTCGCCAGCATACATGTTGCCAAACAGTCGCATGCCGTGCGAAACGGTCTTGGCGACAAACTCGATCAGTTGCATCGCGAAGTTGGCAAACGATAACACCGCAAAGGCGACCCAAGTCAGCGGGTTGCCAGAAGGTTTGACCGACCCGAACGGTGCCGTGAATAACTCGTGCAGCCAGCCGGCCACGCCCTTGATTTTGACGTTGTAGATCAGGCACATGAGCAACACCGTGATCGACAGCCCCATCGTCACCGACAGGTCCGCGGTAGCCACCACACGCAGATAAGCGTGCTCGGGGTTGTGACCGGCGACGCCGAACAGCCACTGCCAGAGCACCGGTAGCGCATCGACGGGCAGCAGGTCCATCGCGTTCATCATGAAGACCCAGATGAACACCGTCAGCGCCAACGGGGCGACGAGCTTGCGGCTGCGCGCGTTGTGAACAATGCTCTTGGCTTGGTTGTCGACCATCTCCACCAGCCATTCGACGGCCGCCTGCATGCGCCCCGGCACGCCCGAGGTCACCTTGCGCGCAACGCTCCAAAGCGTCCAGCAGACCAGCACGCCCAGCAGCACGGAAAACGCAATCGAGTCAAGATTGAAGACCGAAAAATCGACAATCGAGGCCTGCGGTTTATTCTGCAAATGCTGCAAGTGGTGAGCAATGTACTCACTGGCGTTGGGGGCGTGACCTTGGGCTGCCATCGTTCTTCGTATCCTGTTTTCAGCGGCTACGCCACAGCGGCGCCAGCCAGTTCACCTTGATGCACACCACCAGCGCCACCAGCAGGGCCGGCCAACTCAACTGCGGCAACACGCGCGAAGCAAGCAACAACATGGCCACTGCCAGCACAAGCTTCACACCTTCCCAGGCCATGAACCGCACGATGCTGACCGCAGCCCCGGTGCCCGATAGCGGACCGACACCCCACAACATCACCATGGCTGGGACAATCGCAGCGGCGGCGCCATACAGCGCCGACCACGCCACTTCAACCCGTGCCGTCGCGCCCCAACACAGAGCCGCGACCACCAAGCCGGCCAATGCTTGTATGCCCATCAGTTGCCAAGGCGAGTCCGATGGCAGCTTTGCCCGCAGGGCTTGCGCCTGTGCCGCCGTCAGCGGTTCGGCCGGTGCCTCGTCGGCATCGTCGCCCCACTCCCCACGGTCAACCCGCATGCTGATAATTTGTGTGTGCAGCAAAGCCTTGAGATTATATGAAAAGGCTGGCCATGAAAGAAAAGATGGTGCTGTACGGTTGCGCAGATGTGTAGACAGCGCTGTGCCGAAGCTCCTTTCCTCTAGCCCGCACCCTCTCGTGTGGCCAATGGATTTGTGGTTCTAAGAACCGGGAAGCGGCCAAAGTCGCGGTCGGCTGACCACAGTTCGCGCACACCATGCTGCAGACACAGTGCCGCAATGCGCGCATCATGAATCTGCGGGCCAACGACACGCCCGGCCTTGATCGTCAGCCGCAATTCGCGCCAGTAGTCGCCGGACTCGGACAGCAGCACCAGCGTTGGTGATTCCATCCACGCGTCGACTTGATCGATCGCGGAAGCCAGCGGAGTCGGCGGCGAGAAAATCCTTTGGTGCGTGACGATGGCAAGGAACTCGTGTATGCACGGCCAGGGTATTGCCCATGGGGCACGCCCCTCAGCGACTTCGGTAACACGGGCAGCAGCAACGGCATGCCAGTCTGAGTCTTCGCGGTGGGCGTATACCAGTATGTTGGTGTCGATCGCGATCATCGTCCGCGTTCGCCGTACGCGAGTTCCCTCATCTGCTCCCACGACAGGTCTTTGACCGGGGGTTGCAGCCCCTCACCGCGAAAGCTCGCCTGGCGCAAGCGAAACGCCCCACGGCGCTTCCTCGCCTCGAGCACTTGCCGCAGACCCAGCTCAACCAGAGCGCGCAATGTCGTTCCCTCACGCGCAGCGGCCTGCTTTGCAGCCTCCAGTAAAGGGCCAGATATCTCGATGCTTGTCTTCATATGGGTAACTGTATCACCAGAGATGGTAACCTGCAGACCCTGCAAACGTTTGGTCTCACTCCCCAGTTGGTGCTGCACGGTGGCAAAGATGCGCAGACAGCGCTGCGCCGACGTCCGACATCCGGCTGGCAGGGCTACACTCGTCGCAGCCCATTGGGTTTGCGCACAAACGCGCCACCGCTTCGAATGCTTGAAGCAGAGTTGCCAGCCTGTTGCTGTCAACGCGCGGCCCCAGCGATCGATGTTTTTACAAGTGATTTGCCGTGGTCAAGAAAAGAGTGTTCATCACCGAGTACGTTGGCCTGAGCACTCGACTCGAAGCGCTGGCCATAGCGTTCATGATTTCAGACCAGTTTGGCCACGAAGTCTGCATAGATTGGCGCGAGCTCGATGCATTAAGCGTTCAGGGGGCGCGCATTCGCAGCCGCGGCCTGCTGGGTCGGTTGAACAGCCTCAAGTTGCTGGGCGATTCGAGTGACACGCTTGACCGCATTCCGCAGTACACGAACATCAACCTGCGTACGCACGCAGGCCCCAGGCAGCTGCTGCAGAGCTACTACTTGCCGACCGCGCAGCGCGTGAAGCTGCGCACCGACCTGGTCGCGACCATACGCGATACTTTTGCTCGCTACGCACAGCGGCCTTTGGTGGGCGTGCACATTCGCCGCGGCGACTTTGCCCTCACCAGCCAGCAAGAGTTCGACGTCAACGCCCATGTCTGGCCGGCAGTGCCCGACTGGTGGTACGAACATGTGATGGCCCAAATTCAGCGCGTCATTCCCGACGTCGTGTTCTTCGTCTCGTGTTCGGGCAGTCTTGATGAGTTTGCGAATCTGCAAAAAAACTTTGACGTCTTCGACTTGCCCGCCAGTTCACCCTATGGCTACAAGAAAGAGGGGCATCACTCGCTACGCCATCCCGCCGCCGACTTGTTCGCATTGGGCTGCTGCAAGACGCTGATCGGCTCGACCTGCTCGACCTTCACCCACTACGCGGCCAACATGCTCGGCGAGCCGACGACTGTGCTGCTGCCGCCCGCCCACAAGATTTGTCACGAGCAACCCGAGTTCTGCAAGCTCGACCTGTACGGCCGCGGTGCGTTTGATTGGTATGCCGCTTGCCGCACTGGGCAAGGGCTGCAGCCGGTGACGGACGCCAATATATTGCCCGTAGGACTCGGCGCCAACGTTGACTGGATGTGAGCTGCCTGCCTGTTTTTACAGGGGGAGGGATGGCTCAGCGTCAAGCCGCCAACAGCGCACACCGTTGGATGCGGGACAGTGCCGTGCCCATGGATGCGCGTGCGATTGCCGTGTCGTAGTTGGCCTGACCACGAAGCCACCAACCATCGCTGAGTCCGAAGTACCGGCACAAACGCAGATCGGTATCGGCTGTGATTGCACGCTTGCCCGCAACGATATCTCCAATCCGCTGCGGCGGAACGCCTATGTCCTTGGCCAAGCGGTACTTACTCAGCCGCAACGGTTTCAGAAATTCTTCCTCCAGCATTTCTCCAGGGGATACAGGGGGAACCTTGCGCATCGTCAAACTCCTTCAGTGGTAATCCACGATCTCTACATTCTTTGGGCCGTCCGTAGTCCAAACAAAGCACACGCGTTATTGGTCGTTGATGCGAATGCTGTGTTGACCCTTGCGGCCGCCTTTCAATGCTTCGAGTCGATTGCCGGGTGGCACTCGCAGGTCATCGAGAACAGCAGACCAGTCGAGCTGTTCCAGCTTGCGTAGGGCTGGCCGCTCAACATTGACCCACCGTGCAACTCGTTGTCCAAGAAACAAAGCCTTCGTGTATTGGCACTTGAAGCTCTTGATTGGCATGGTGCGATAATAACGATATACGTTATTAACGTCAAATGTTACTAATTCATGAGCGAGGCCTATTCGCGTGGGACGCTCCGCCGATGCTCCCCAAGTCCGACAGGCTCCTAGGCGTGGCCCTATACGTTCGGCGTCGTCAGCAGGGCCTCAGCAAGAGCGCGCGGCGAATAGATGGTGACACCGCCTATGCACTCACCGTAGAGCACGCCGAAATGCCGGCGATCGCCGGTGACAAGCGCAAGGCATTCGAGGCGTATGGCCGCAGCGAGCACGGGTCGGTCTTTCTCAGGCAGTAATGCGCTCACGCCCGGTGGCAGTTCGGTGGCGCGCAACGGCGTCACCTCAAGCCGAGACAACAGCGCATCGAGTGTCGTCAGAGCGTCGAGGCCTTTCACAACAAGGTTACGGAGCGCTTCGGCGACCACATAATCGTCCACACACAGCGTGTGGCCGCGGGCATACGCACACGCCAGCAACTCACGAACGGCACCGTCTGATTTGGCAGCGGAGAACAGGATATTGGCATCGAGAAAGATGCGCATCCGCTGTCGAGCTTTTAACCTAGAAAGAGCAGTTGGACGCGCCCGAGTGGGCTGCGATACGGTGCGCGGGCAAGGCGCGACGACGCTGTGGGCTCATGCCCACGAGGCTGAGTCCGGACATGCTCAGTCCAGTGGACTGAGCGTGCCTGACGAAGGGCCAAGCGAGTCGCTTGGCGCGGCCTGCAAGGTGGAGCAACGCCGCCCGCGTGCCGCAGCGCGGCTCACTCGGGCGCGTAGCGCTCTCACCCAAGAGGTGACGGTTATCAAAGGCGCAAAGCTCAGTGTTCATGCGGGATAGCCAACACGTGGAAGCGGTCAACTGCTCTTTCAAGGTTTAACGCCTGCGCTTGGCAGCCGATTTGCGGTGAGCGGGAGGACGCATTGCCTCGTCCGCAGGGTGCAGCACGCGCGCCAACTCGGCCTCAGCCTGGTTGAACTCTCGCATGCGCTCCTCGCTGTATATCTCCACGGGCAAAGTAACAGCCGGACGCAGTAGCAGACCCTCGGGCGTTGTCTCGGCGATTAGATGGTCATTAGCCTGCAATCCAAGCGCCTGGCGCAGCTTGGCAGGCAGCGTAACAACACCACGACTGTTGATCGCAACGGTGGTTTTCATGTATCACAGTATAGCAGTAATACAGCAAATATGTAACTCTACATCATGAAGGTCAACCGCCCAGTGTCGAAAATTGAACACAGCGAACGAACAACGATGCTGGGTTGTTAGCGGAAATCTGGGGTCACGGAAATCTGGGGTCAGGCCTTGTTTATAAACCAAACGTGAGAAGGTGAAGCCCCGAGTACAAAATACAAAAGAACTACAACGTAGTTAAATTTGCACATGAGCGCGCTTCGATTCGAGGGCCAAAAGGAAAGCAGCAAGAAAGCAGGGGTCCGGTTTTGTTTATGACCTAACCGTGAGAAGGCGGCGCCCCGAATTCAAAATAACTACAACGTAGTTATAATTTGCACATGAGCGCGCTTCGATTCGAGTGGGATGCTCGCAAAGCGTCGGCCAATGCGAAGAAGCACGGCGTGACGTTTGAGGAAGCCAGGTCGGTTTTCTTCGACGAAAGGGCTCGGTTGATCGATGACCCCGATCACTCCGAAGACGAAGAGCGCTTCATTCTGCTGGGCCTGAGTAGTTCACTTCGGTTACTTTTGGTCTGCCACTGCTATCGGAGTCATGGCAACGTGATTCGCATCATCTCCGCTCGCAAGGCAACAGCGAAGGAATCGAAGTCCTACCCGTGAAGGTGCAAGATGCGCAAAGAGTACGACTTTTCAAGATCTCGGAAGAATCCCTACGCTTCGCAGCTCAAGAAGCAAATCACCATTCGGCTTGACGAAGATGCCATCACGTACTTCAAGAAGATCTCTGATCAGGTTGGCATTCCCTACCAAAGTCTGATCAACCTCTACCTGCGAGACTGCGCAGCGTCGAATAGGAAACTCAATCTTCAGTGGAAGTAGTCCACTGCGTAACGCGCAGCAAACGGAGTCAGGGGTTTTGTTTATGAACCAACGTCTCTGAGCCGCGCTTGCCTATCGTCACTCGCGTGGATCGAGCAGCCCGCCGCCCATGGCTTGGAAGTCCGCGACGTTGCGTGCGACGATGGTGAGCCGATGGACCAGTGCCGTTGTCGCGATCAGCGCGTCACGCTCAGCACGGGCATTGGGCGCAGCGCGGCGCGGCGTAGGCGGCGCTAAATCGCTGAGTCGAGGCGCGGGCCTGTCATGGCAGGCCCGTTGATGCCTTGCACTGCATCCCGGCTCAAGCGCACAAAGTTGGCCGGCAGGCCCGGCACCTGGACGCGCATCGCGAGCACACAACCAGCCCAAGGCTGCTGTGCTAGTTCGTCCGCCGGGCGCTTTTGGCTTGCGCTGGTGATGTAGAGCGTTTTCAGAT
>JAOTTZ010000037.1 GCA_029864165.1 Burkholderiaceae bacterium | reverse complement strand
CACGCTGGAGCGCACGATCGGAACCACCAGATTCGTTGCCCTCTACTTTTTCGGCTTGCTGGCGAGCGACCTGGGAACCTACTTCAAGCACCGAAGCGACCCCGGCTACCGCTGCCTCGGCGCCTCGGGCGCCATTCTGGCCGTGCTGTTTGCTTCCATCGTCTATTTCCCATCGGGGTCAATCTTCATCCTTCCCATCCCCATGCCCATCCCGGCGCCGTTGTTTGCCGTCGCATACCTGGCCTACACCTACTACGCCTCGCGTCAGGCCCGCGGACGGATCAATCACGACGCGCACCTGACCGGCGCACTGGCAGGCATCGCGTTCGTCGTGCTCACCGATTTCAAGGCATGCGAGCGAGCGTTGCGTCTCGTCTTAGGGTGATCCGCTCGCCTAGCGACAATGCATAGGGCCAAGGACAATGCATAGGGCCAAGTCTTTTTTCTGAACCAAGTGTCTTTGGCGTCAAAGTGTCTATGGCGTCATGTCTAACAATCAAACATTTCCCGTCACTGTGCTGAGCTACAAAGCTGTTGATGTCGAAGGCCAGTTGTTCGCCAACTGACCCATGGTTGTGGCCGTCCTTGGAGCTATGATGTCCAGAAGGAAGCACAGGGAAGCACAGGGTCAAGAAGCACAGGGTCAAGCCTTGCTTCTGAACCAAATGTCCCGAAAACTCAGTCTTGCCCGCTGCCGCAGCCGTCGCGGTGAGCCGGAAACTACAGTCGCTGCGTTCCGTCTAGTTTGGAGAGCTGGCGATCGAAAGTACCCAGTGGAAGGTGGCCAGCTCTTCGCGCGCTTTCCAATACGAGCCAATCCGAGAACCCCAGCGCAGGCCGGGCGCGAAACTGATGCAGCGCCGCAGCGACAGTGTCAGCGTATTGCAGTGTCAATTGGGCGTGCGCCAGCAGCATTTGCACCGCAGAGGCAATCCGTCTTGGCGAACGTTCGTAGACCGCGTCGAGAACCCAGAGGGTTTCCCGCCAGAACCCAATGCGAAACCCACGCTCCCTTACCAACGAACTCTTTCGCCGCTTCGAGCTGCCGACGGTCGTCTCGTACGAGTAACCGCAACAGCACATTGGTGTCAATCGCGCGCATAGCGTTGGCGGGCGTATTTTCTGATCGCTTCCTTCACTTTGACCACGGGTGTCGGCGCGGTTTCACCACCAAACAGTGAATGGCGTACATCAAACGATGTATGACGCCCAGCTTTGCGAACGATTACCTCCTCGGTTTTTCTTCCCATTCCAAAACGGAACCAGGTCCAAGCCCAACAAGTCTCCTTCGAACCTAAGCCGGTACCGAGACCCTGGGTTAAGCGTTTGCCTAACGGGTCATCACCAGTTTCTGGTACAGGCCGCCGAAATAAGTCTGCTTCTCGGCGGCGGTCGGCGCGGTACCCACGGGCATGAACTGTTCGACCTCACATTCCCAGAGGTCGGACGCGTATGGCTCGAGATGGCGGAACACCTGGCGCATCAAGGGCCGCAGCGGGTGCAAGCGCGCGGGCTGATGGTAATCGACGATCACCAGCTTGCCGCCAGGCTTGAGCACGCGCATCGCTTCGCCCAACGCCGCGCTGCGCACCGCCTGCGGCATCTCGTGCAGCAGGAAGAACAGCAGCACCTGGTCGTACTGTGCGTCGACGCAGGCCAGAGACGATGCATCGCCATGTGTCAGCGCAATGCGCCGGTCCGGCGGCAACTTCCGGCTGAGGTTGTGCAGTTGCACCGGCAGGATATCGACCACGTCGAGCTGCGCCTCGGGCGCCATGCGCTCGCGCAGCCGCGATGTCAAGTTTCCGTATACGCAGGCGACCTGCAACGTCCGGCCCTTTATCGGTGTACCGAGTTCGGCGAGCGCCGCGTTAGACAGCCGACCGTAGTTGCCGAACAAGATGGCGTTAACCAGCCATTCGCGCTCAAACAAATGCACCGCGCTCGGGTGCACGTATGCCCACCAGTACACCTGCTCAAGGTAGCGAGGAATCGGCAGTACGTCCGAGACGACGAATTCGCCTTTGTCCAGGGTCTCTTCGACCAGCGCAGGAGGCATGCCTGTGTCCTTTTTTCTCGTCTGGCTTACTTGATGATGGGGCGCCGATGGCGTACTCGTGACACAGATCGAACCGGTGCTGCTTACTGCCATCGGAAGATGTAGCGCAGGCCGATGAAAGTGACGCTTTGCCGCGCTTGTTGACTGACGGTCGTTCCGTCAGAGTAGGTGAACGGCACGCCGTTGTAGCCCCAACCCCAGTCGCTCCACGTCGAGCGTTGATGAACCAGATCGACGCGTACATTGGACTGCTCGCTCAGCTTGTAGCCGCTGTACAGCTTCAACGTGGTCTGGCGGAACACGATGTCGGGCAATCCACCGGTGGCAGCAAGCAGTGCGACGCTGGCGCCGTCCGCGGTCGCGTCCAGCGTTTGCGCGTAGATGCCCCTGTCGTTGACGAACGCTACGCTGCCGCCCACTTCGATGGCTGAAGTCGGCTTGCCGGCCAGCCCCACACCAACGCTTGTGTTCGTGTTGTCATAGTTGAGGACGACTGCGGCCGGGCGCGCCTGCCGCAGCGTCTCGTTGCCGGTCGACAGATTGCCATTCAGGCTCCAGCGCTCTGACAAGGCGTAGGTGGCATCCACGTTGAACTGGTCCATGCCGGTGCTGCGCACACCGTAGACGCTAGGCATCGAGAACCTGTCGCGGCCGCCTTGCGCGCTGAACTGCAGCGACAGGCTGTCGCTGGGCAGCCAGTCGGCCAGCAGCTTCAGCTTATCGCGTTGGCGGTTCGCAAGCGTCGGCATGAAGACGGCCGTAGCGAACCCTGTGGCGGGGTCGGCGGCGTTGGCCTCCTCGGTCACGCCGAGGCCGCTGTTATTGCGCAGCCAGTTCGATCCGTCACGCCGGTGGCTGGCGATGCCGATCGAGCCGCTGAAGTTCTCGCTCATCCGGCGCCGCAATTCGGCGCGCACGCCCTTCTCCTCGGTCTTCTGGCGCAAGGCGCTGATGCCGGCCACCGCGCTGGTGGGTGTGAAGACGCCGCGATCGATCGACTCGTAATCGGCGCCCAGTGTGCCCCGGTAGTCGCTGGAGAATTGGTAGCTTGCCTGCAAGCGCCCACCGACCTTGGTGTTCGGCAATCTCCTATTGGTGTAGATGGCTGTGTCCTCGATGTTGTAGGGCGAGATCGGTGTACGGTCATCACGGTCGTCGTAGCGCAGCTTGGCCAGCATAGAGAGTTTGGGTCGCGGGCGCGAGCTAATGCTTACCTGCGCCAGCGTGGTGTCGACCCGGCCGTTTAGATTCGTCACGCCGGCTGGCGCACCGGTCAGGCCGGCGGCGGTGAAGTCCTGCTGCTGCGTGGCCAAGCCCCGGCTCAGTTTAAAGTTCACTCGTGTCGATGGCGTAAAGGTATACGTGCCGGCGATGTCGAGCTGGTGCGCCTGGTTGTCGGGTGGCAGCGCCACTGGTCGGCTCAAGATATCCTGCAGCCCGGCGCTCAGCGGCAGCGGTATTCCGAGCGGATTGTCCAGGCTCGCCGGTACGCTCGGGTTGAGGCTGCCGACAGCGTTGCGGTAAAACGAACCGTAATAGCCGCCATTCAGACGCAAGTCGCCGTTCGCATAGCTCAGCCGGGCCTCGACCTGGCTGTGGTTCGCGTCGATCGGCTCGGGCAGCATCAGCACCGCCCAACCGGTTTCGGTGCCGGTCGTGCCGCCACACCCCGGTGCGACCGCAGAGGGACAGGTCATGCCAATGCCGAACAGGCGGGAGCCTTCCTTGTCCTCACTGCTGAGCGTGACGTCGAACTGGAGTCGCGGGCTGATCGTCTTCTCGTAGGCTACACCGAAGCGAGTGCGCTTGACCTTCAGGTCAACCCCGGTGCTGACGCTGTTCGGCTCGCGACGCACCAGCTCGCCATAGCCGCCGGAGAGTTTCCAGTCGCCCTGCTTTTTCCAGCGGAAATCGACATCGCGCGTTTCGCCGAGCAGGTTGACGCCCTCGAACCGCGTCGAGCGGCCGGCCTCGTCGTTGCTGCGGCTGTACTCGACGCCGAGCAGACCGACGGCGCCGTGGGGGCGCAGGCCGTTGTACTGGCCGAACAGCGCGCGGTCCGAACTCGCGCCGCTAGCCCCTCCCACCCCCAGGCTGACCGAGGCGTTCGCTGTGTTGGTCTGAGCCTTTACCGCGCTGACGACCGCTAGCGCGACGCACGCGAGAGCCATGTTGTGCAATCCGGGTTTGCGGGCGGGCGTGTTGATCATGTCGCTCTAGCACTCAGCGGAACAGAAACTGCGGCGTCGGGTTGGTGACCGACGGATTGTTGGAGCCATGCACCTGGGTATGGCAGTTGGTGCAGCTACGGCCCTGCCACATGTTGACGACGTTCTTGCCGCTGGTGACTGCGGTAACCGATGGCGCGAACTGGCCCGGCGCCGCAGGCGGATAGACGCCCGGCTGGCCGCCTATCGCGCCGACACCGCCCGCCACGTGGGGGGTGTGGCACTGTTGGCACAGCATAGGCAGGCGCGCCGTGAGCAGGTTCGCCACGCTGCTGCCGTGCGGGTTGTGGCAATTGGCACAGTTTTCCGTAACCGGTTCGTGCGCGTGCACAAAGGGGCCGCGCTTTTCTGCGTGGCAGGTGTAGCAGGTGTCGTTGCTGCTGTCGCGCGTGACGAGCATGGGGCCGGCCGATCCGTGCACGTTGTGGCAATCGGAGCAACTCATCTTGCCCTCGGGAATCGGGTGATGCGATGGCCGCAATAACTGCGCGCGCTGTTCCTTGTGGCAGGCGTAGCACACCTCGGCTTGCGTGGCCTTGGCCAATACCTGGTCGTGATTGGTATGCACCCTATGGCATGAGGAGCAGGCTAGGGCGGCGCTCTCGTGCTGGCTGCCACCCCACAGCGCGCGCTTCGCGTCACGATCGTGGCAACTTTGGCAGGCGTCGTTGCGCTCGCTCGGCGGCGAGCCGGCATTGCGGCTGAAAACCCGGTCCGGTGACGGTCTTTCCTTGACGCCTGAAGGCTTGTTGACATGCGTTGGGCTGGATCCATGACACGTGACGCAACTTGGTGTGCGTGGGTCAGCCGATACCGCGTGCGCGCTGCGGCTCATGTCGGGCAGGTCCTCTTCGTCGTGGCACTTGACGCAAGCCTTCGATGCTTGCGCGTCGCCGCTGGCCAAGGCCGGGCCGAGCAACCCGCCCAAACAAAGAAGGGATGCGGCCAAGGTGGGCAGGGCGCGCATGCAGCGACGACTACTTCTGCCCGTGCACGAAATCGACACCCTTGAAGCCGCCACTCGCGTGGCAGTCGGTGCAGGTCTCCTGCGTGTTCATCGAGCCAGTCTGCGTGCGGTTCGAGAACGACGCGTTGCCGAAGCTGGCAACGTGCGCGATCGCCTTGGGCGAATCGTGGCAGGCTGTGCAAGTGGCCGCCTGCGGCGAGATGACGAACCATTGCATCGGGTCGGTGACCCCGGCCGGCTTGGAGACCACCGCACCGATCGGCCCCCGGTCCAGCTTGTACGAATTGGCGACGTGGCAGGCGTTGCAGTTGATGCCGACACCCGGCCAAGCGACCTCGGCGGCGTAGTTTTCGACGTCGGGATCCAGTTGCAGACCGGTGTCGCAGAGCGGCGGCTTGCTGTCGGTGGGGTTGGCGGGGTTGCAGAACGCGCCGACCGCCTTGTTGCCGTGCGTGAACGGATAGGTCCGCTTTGAGTTGCCGTGGATGCCGTGGATCATGCGCTTGAACTGGTACGACTCGTTGAGATCCAGGCCGTTGGTCATTTTGGTCGACGACATTCGGTTCGCGTCGTGGCAGGTCACACAGGCCTCGACGATGTTGCGCGCGCCGCCGTGGAAGGCCTCGGCAAGCGTGTTGGACCCGGAGGTCGTGCCCAGCGCGCCATGGCAGACGTTGCATTTCTCGGTCGCGACGATGGTGCGGCGCGGCACCAACGGGCCGGTCAACGCGATGTCCTTGTAAGTGTTTTGCACGACCGTGTTGACGAGTTCGATTGGGACGACTTCCGGCCGCGGATCGGTTGCCCATTTCACCTGCAGCTTGTGCTCCTTGACCTGGCCGATGCTGACGACGCGGGCGCTGCCCGCTGCGACGGCGGTCGGCGTATCGGCAGGCACTGCAATCTGCACCGTGTAATGGTTGTTGCCGTCGTTGCTGCCCATGTGCGCATAAGCGCTGGCGCTGTTGCCGCCGTTGTTGTACGCGGAGAACTCGGTCACCGCGGTCGACTGGCCGACCAGGTTTTGGTAAGCGAGGTAAAAACGCAGATTGCCGAACTTGGCATCGATGGTCGGCCGGTTGCCGGGCGGTACGCAAATCCCCGCGGTGCCTGTGAACGTGCAGTCAGGCGTGACCAGGTCATAGGCCGCATCATTGTTGGTTGGATCGGACAGGAAGTACTTGATCGTCACCATGCGGGTCGTTGCATCGTAGGCGGCGTTCTCGATATTCATCTTGTACCTGGCAGCGTTCTCCTCGTTCTGGTTCCAGTGCACTCGCTCGGGAGAGATGTTCGAGCCGGGTTTGTGGCAATCCGCACATTGCTGGTTCGTCAAGTCGGTGGCCAGTGCGTTGGGGTTCGGATTCGGCCCCACCACCCCCGCATCACGGGCGAAGACCTCGTGGCTGGTATCCCAGTCAGACCCGGCCTTGTTGGCATGACAGGTCAGGCAGGCCTCTTTGGTGGGTTTGATCTTCCAGTTGTCGCCCTGCGGCGTCTTGGGGTTGTCGCCCGAGTGGCACTTGGTGCAGTTGCGCAGGTCCTGCGGAAAACCGACCTCGGCGTAGTCATGTTTGTTGTCGTTAAAGCCCCAGATGGTGTAATCCTCGCCGCCCTCTCCGGCGTCGAGTTCGCTCTTCAGCAGCTTGCCGGAGTGGATCTTGTGCACCATCGTCGCCAGGTTGAGCATGTTGCCGCTGTTGGCGTCTGTAGTGCCGGGGTTGTGGCACATCACGCAAAACTGCGTGTCGACGCGCCCGCCGCCGTGCAAAGCCAGCTTCTCGTGGCACGAGTTGCACGACGGCACGTCGGTCATCTTGCGCGTCTTGCTAGGGTCAGTCACCGGCACCGAATTGCCGTTTGCATCGAGGGTGAAGTCGAAGTATGGATTGACCCGCACGGTCTCACCGGCCGCATTGGTGTAGCTCAACTGGATCGCGAGGCGATGGGTCAGCTCGGGCTCTAGGGTCACGCCGTTCGTCGAATAACTTACGTTATTGACCACCGCCGCCCACGCCGGATCCTTGATATCAGCCATGAACGTGTACGTGTAGTAACCATCCGGGTTCTCGACAAGAGAGTCTTTCGGGTCTGTCGTGGCCTGCCAGGCTTCTGACAACGCGGGCGCGCCACCCGGGCCGACGTCGGCGGTCGCAACCTCCTTGCGAGAGACGTAGTTGACCCATCGGTCGGGCTCGCCATTGGAGCCCGGGATCAGTTTGGCGATGGCGAAACTCACATTGCTGAGCGCCAGGCCCTTCTTCACCGCGCCGTCGGAAAACACGGTGAAGTGAACCTTCGGCGGGCTCTTGACCACAACAGCCGGCACACCGGCCGCTTGAAGCACTGTGAACGCTGCCGAGGTATTGGCTGCGGTGTCGTTGCCGGCAACCGCAGCCGCTGCGGCAATCGCTTCTTTGATTGTCGGAGGCGGGAATTTCTGCGTAGGCTGTGAACTACTTCCCCCGCCGCAGCCGGCCAACAAGGCAATCAGTATCGCGGCAGTACTGCAGCGGAAAAACGAAAACATCAACCTTTCCCCCCTCGTTGGTCTCGGCCTGAAGGTAATTGAAATCGGCGCGGTTAAATTGACCTTGATCAAGAAAGCCTCATTCGGCACTTCCAGGTACAGCTCAGTCAGTCCTCATCAGTTCTCAACGGTTTTTCCGGCGCAGCCATTGCCGGCACGCGCGCAATCTTCAGCTTCTGCCTCAACTCTTGCGGGCCATCGCCCTCCGGTTCGGAATGGGCGATACCGTAGTGGCACTCTATGCAGGTCCACCCCTCGGCCTTGGCTTTGGCGTGCCGCGCCTGCGCCTTCTCGGTCTGTTTGTCCTTGTCCATCTTATCGGCGATGTGGCAATTGCGGCACTCGAGCGAGTCGGTTTCGAGCATGCGTGACCATACGCGCTGCGCCAGTAGCGCGCGGTGCGATTCGAACTTTTCTTTGGTGTCAATGACTCCGCGCAGATGGCCAATGACCTCGAACGTCGCGCGCATCTTGCGCAGGATCAACGGCACCGGCTCGTGCGGCACATGGCAGTTGGTGCAGATTGCGCGCACGCCGCTTCGGTTCGTGTCGTGGATCGTCCCCTTGTACTCGGCATAGACGTTGTCCTTCATCTCGTGGCAGCTGATGCAGAATGCTTCGGTACTCGTCACGGCAAGGCCGTAGGCGCCGCCGATGACCAGCAGCATCGCCACGAAGGCGCCGACCAGCGAGAGACCCAGCGCGAGCTTCCAGCGCCGGCGCAGCGCAAAGAACAGCTTCGTCATGGTCGAGCGTAGGCTGTGGGTTGCTGTCGCAGCGGCGAAAGAGCTGCCTGGTTCAACGAGACAGGATGTAGGCGATCACGTTCCTGATTTCGGCCTCGTCTTTGGCCTTCAGGTTGTCGTGCTCTTCTTCGTTGCCGTCGACCTTGACCATCGGATTGGTCGTCAGGTGCGTGTAGAGCTTTTCTTCCGCATCCGCCTTGCCCTTGTACTTGGCGGCGGTCTCTTTGAACGACGGGCCGTCCTTCTTCTTGTCGACCGCATGGCACTTGGTGCAGTTGCTCTTCTTGGCCAGGGCCTTGGCCGCATCGACGTCAACGGCGAAACAAGGCGCGGCGGCGCCCAGCACCAGGGCGGAGATGCCAGTGACCAGTGCGGCGGTCATGATCGATGAGTTGGATTTCATGTGGCCTATTGCGATAGTGGATAAGTAATGTCATGGTAACGGAAAGTGCACACGCTCCTTTCCAGCTTCCGCGATACGAATTCGCCGGCCGTGTGCTGCGAGGCGCAAGAATACTTGATCTGCGCGGCATCGAGCCCATGTTGGGAATCACTCAATCAGTGAACTCAGAAAGGGGAAGTATGGGATGTCAGGCGCGCATTGTGTTTGCTCTCAAGCTGCAAGCAACCAGTGAAATGCCGAGTGCCGATGGCAGGGTAGGCTGTGTTCGGCGAGCTCGTGCACGGGGTTGGTTTATCTGGCTGGGTGAAGATCGATGCCTACCCACTTCGGGTAGTGCCCGGGGCCATGCACGGCGGACGCACTGTTGTGCGTAGTGTGCGTGCGTAGGGTCTGTGTGTTCGAAGTGCATGCGTAGGGTCGCCCATTAGCCCCGTCTGTCAATAAGGACGAAACAATGCCGTGACCCGCAGGTCACAAGCGCGATAGGTCTTTTACTCATCAAGACCTGCAATCCCAGAGTTTTCGAATGTCTGCGCATCTTGGTTCTCGTGATGTGGTTGCGACGAAGCGCACCAGTCACCCATCAGCAAAGATCGATCGAGGCCGCCGCAAAACACGCGGTTGTGGGGAGCGCCCAAGGACAGCACGTAACTTCACTGAACAAGAGAGATAGCGATGACAAAGAGTGAGCAACCATTACCGAAAGTCGTGTCGCAAGATGAATGGCAAGCTGCGATCAATAAGCTGCTCGTCAAAGAAAAGGAGCTGACCCGGGCGCGTGACGCGCTTAGCGCCGAGCGCCGTAGATTGCCGATGGTGAGGATAGAGAAGGATTACGTTTTCGAGGGGCAAAACGGCAAGGCAACTCTGCTTGACCTGTTCGAAGGTCGCCGCCAACTCATTGTTTACCACTTCATGTTCGCTCCCGACTGG
>JAOTTZ010000457.1 GCA_029864165.1 Burkholderiaceae bacterium | reverse complement strand
CAATTCTTGCTTGTGTACTTGTGGCCATGCTCTCATCGTGATGCCATTGCGCTGATGGGTTTTAGGCCTTGGTGCGTTACTCTTCAGCGTCATCGAACTCCGGAGGCAAGGTGCAACAGGCGCCGAACCCTTTACAGGGACTCCCCCACAAGAGCAAGAGCTTGATCGATAGTTTGGCGGCGAGGGAAGCGCCTGCAGTCGTATGTCCGGCATCCGTAGTGGTCACTTTTGTAGCCCGTGCCGACATGGAATCTGCGTCGTCGGTGCTCAACGGGCGCGATCCTTGGGCGTATCTCCGCAACGTGCTCGTGCGCTTGCCCACGAGTCCCAACAGCCGCAACGAGGAGTTGCCTCCGCATCGCTGGCAACCCAAAGCATGAAGCGCTAGCGCAAGTCACCACGTCTCGATGATCGCGTCAACGGTGGGGTGACAAGACGCTTACACGACGGTAACATGGTGGTAGTTGTACGCACGGAGGTTTTCATGTCCACCCAGTTCACTACCCTCGAAGCCGAAGCACTCAAGCTACCACCCGAAGAGCGAGCTTTGCTCGCAGACCATCTTCTGGCAAGCCTGGGCGAACAAGGTGAGGTGGAACAGGCTTGGGCCGCCGAGATCGAGCGTCGCTTGGCTGAAGTCGAGGCTGAGCATGTCGAACTCGTTTCGGCTGACCAGGCAATTCAGCGTGCCCGGCAAGCGCTTTCGTGACGATCTTGCTCGCGCCAGAGGCGGAACAGGAATTAATGGAGGGCGCTTTGTTTTATGCACGCGAAGCGAACGCTGAACTGGGGTTTGCCTTCATCTCCGAGTTCGAGCGGTCGGCAGCGCTGCTGGCTGAGCAACCACGGCTTGGCGCCGTCTGGCGCGGGCGGGTTCGTCGTTTCCCGTTGCGGCGGTTCCCGTACAGCATCGTTTACTACCTCAGCCAACTGGACGTGCGTGTCCTCGCGGTCGCTCACCAAAGTCGCAAGCCGGGCTTTTGGAGTGGCCGCTCGTAGCAACCATCAAGGGCCCAACTTTGCAGTCAACCGGACTCCGCAAAAGCTGCGCTTTTGCTCCGCTAGTAACTTTGAACGTTCGGCCCCACTAACTCCCTTCGCGTCGCATCCGTTTGACAAGCATCTTTACTGTAGCTACAGTAATGCGTGCAAATTGAGTTTGATCCAGCGAAGGACGCAGCGAACCGAGCACATCACGGCCTGTCTCTGGCCTTCGCGAACGAGCTTGATTGGGACGCTGCGTTGGTCTGGGTCGATGACCGTTTCGAGTACAACGAGTTGCGCATGATTGCACTCGCGCCGGAGACTGAAACCCTTTACTACGTGGCCTTTATAGAACGTGGCAAAGCGCGAAGGATCATCAGCCTACGCAGAGCCAATCGTCGCGAGGTGAAACACTATGCCCAAAATATCTAAGCGCGCCTCTATCGTGGTACCCACCCCGAAAGAAGACAAAACCATCACTGCTGCGGCTAAGGCCGACCCTGATGCGCAGCCACTGACACCCAAGCAGTTGAAGTCTATGGTCCCCATGCGAGTGCTGCGTGGCAGGCCAAGGTCCGCAAGCACCAAGCAGCTGGTCTCGGTGCGCTATAGCCCTGAGGTCTTGGCGTACTTCAAGTCCACTGGCGAAGGTTGGCAGTCGCGAATGGACGGTGTGCTGCGTGCGTATGTCACACGCCATTCCCGCAGAGCTTGAAGGTGGGGCCGAACCCATCATTGCACCGGACCGCTTTTAGCGTCCGGTGAATTCCGACGTTAAGCATCACGCGCCACACCACTGGTCCGCAGGCGGGATTGCAAACCCTTCTATCGCCATGAAGACGCAAGAACGTGAAGAGCTGCTCCAAGCCCTGAAGGCTCGGTTTGCGAGGAATGTGCACCGACATGTCGGGATCGCATGGGCCGACGTACTGACCAAGATCCAAGGTAATCCTTCTGCACTGAGGTCGCTACGAGAAATGGAAGTCAGCGGCGGTGAACCGGACGTCATCGGTCACGACAAATGGGCAGGTCAGTTCATCTTCTGTGACTGCTCCGTGGAAAGCCCCTCCGGGCGCAGAAGTGCCTGTTACGACATTGAGGCGCTTGAGTCTCGAAAAGAGAACAAGCCCGAGAACAGCGCGGTCGAGATGGCCACCGCGATGGGCATCGACCTTCTGACTGAAGAGCAGTACCGCGAATTGCAAGAGCTTGGTGACTTCGACACGAAAACCTCCAGCTGGGTCAAAACGCCGACTGAAGTTCGAGCGCTCGGTGGAGCGCTCTTCTGTGATAGGCGCTATGGCAAGGTATTCTTGTATCACAACGGCGCGCAGTCGTACTATGCTGCTAGGTAACTATTCAGGAGGGTACGGGATCGGGAGGTTTTCCCTGAGCGGTCAGGACGATTGCATGGAGGAGGTTGTGCCCTTGTTTGGCCAAGGTAGCCAAGTAGGATCGGATGGTGCAGAAGTTTCTTGACCCTTCGCAGGTGCGAAAGC
>JAOTTZ010000458.1 GCA_029864165.1 Burkholderiaceae bacterium | reverse complement strand
ATTGCGTGAAAACGGGGTGCGGGTTTCATTGGACGATTTCGGCACCGGGTATTCATCGCTGAGCTATCTCAAACGCATGCCGCTCAATAACCTCAAAGTAGACCGCAGCTTTGTCAGCGGCTTGCCGCATGATGAGGAAAACCACGCGATTGTTCGCGCAATCTTGGCGATGGCCGGTACCCTCGGTTTGAGCGTGACCGCCGAGGGCGTCGAGACACTCGAGCAGGCGCGCGCCCTCAAAGCCCTGGCCTGCGACAGCCTTCAGGGCTACTTCTTCAGCAAACCGGTCCCGGCTGGTGATATTCCCGCATTGCTGACTCAATGCTGGTCGCTGACAGACCCGGCGCTGAGCCGTGATGCCGTGAGCCAACCCTGAAGGGGGTCCGGCGCACCGGGCCTACGCTGCGCAGGCGCGACTTGAATGTCAACAGGCCCCCGTATCGGCTCTAAATCGTACTCAGCCCCATCGCTTGGCTGGTACTGAAGACCAGATCTTCGTCCGTGCCACTGGCGATCACAGCGCAGCTGCGGCCCTGACGCTTGGCTTCATAGAGGGCTCGGTCCGCGCGTCGCATGGCTTCGTTGATGTTCTCGTCGGGCTTGACCAGCACCACGCCAAAACTCAAACTGAGCGGGCCCGCAAAATCGGCATCGGTATGGACTCGAAGTTGCGTGGCGATACGGTCAGCGACTGAGACGGCGTCCTGCCCTGGCGTTTCTGGCAGCAGCAGCGCGAATTCGTCCCCGCCTATCCGGCCGGCGACGTCCCGGCCGCGCAGCGTGTCACGAACGCAACGGGCGACTTTGCGCAACGCGGCATCACCGGCGGCATGGCCCATCTCGTCGTTGATGAGCTTGAAGTGGTCGATGTCGAACATCACGATAGAGGCCGCGCCAGTCTCGGTTGAGGCTAGCGCCTCGTCGGCGAGTTCATAGAAATGACGCCGGTTGGGCACTTCGGTCAGCATGTCCATGTCGGCCAAGTACCGCAACTGCCGCTGCGATTCACGCATCTTGCGCGAGGTACGCTCGTAAGTGAGCTGCACGCACAAGTAGACCATCAACAAAGCCATCATTGTGGTAGCGAAGCCGCTGGCCATGCGCAAGCTGTCAACACTGAGCCAAGACAGGAGATGGCTGTGTGCCTGGATTGCGCGCAACATATGGACCACACCGGTAAAGCATAGTGCGACAAAAAGTATCTTTAACGCCGAGCTGCGCCGAAAGTCGTGCAACTTGGCAGTCAAGACAGCGCTGTAGAGGTGCAATATGCTGGCCCCGGCGCTGACGGCGGCGACTTCGGCTACCGTGCGGCCTTGAACAACCCAGAGCGCAAGCCAAGCAGTGAATATAGTGGCCAACATCAGCAAGTCGACCGAGGGGGCGATGCGTAACGCGTGGCGTGGGTAGAAACGCCGCACGCCCCCCAGGACGACGATGGGCCACTGCAACACCAGCAGGTTGGCCAGCGGCAATATGCTTGTGTGCCAATTGGTAAAGTTGAGCAGCAGCAAACCCAGGGTGGCCGACCACTGCGCGCCAACCCACCACCAAAATCCCCTGTAGACGATCTGTATACCGCCGAACAACGTGATGATCGCGGCCGACATCGCCATCAGTGTGACGCCGTCAATCATCAGGCTCGGGGTGGTGAGTGACATGGCCGGTCATGAGGCTGGGGCAAATTACAATTTTCGAATACAAACCGTTGCACCGACTACCCCCTAAAGTGGGTGTAGACGAAACAATTTGTGTCTGGTGGTAAAGAACTGGGCGTGTTTCAACGCTAGAACATGTTTACGACATGTTGGCGACGGCTTTTTCCAAGGGTTTTGTTTTTTAGTGTGACAGGAGTATCGGCATGGCGATGGACGTTGTTGACTACGAAATCAAAGGCTCGGAAATGCAGTTTGTCGAAGTCGAACTCGATCCGGGCGAGGCGGCTGTCGGCGAGGCGGGCAGCCTGATGTACATGGATGCTGGTATCGAAATGAACACCGTTTTCGGGGATGGCTCCGCGAACCAGGGTGGTTTGATGGGCGCCTTGCTCGGCGCCGGTAAGCGACTGATAACGGGCGAGTCGATTTTCATTACCGTTTACACCAACGCCGGGAAGTCGAAACTGCGTGTGGCGTTTGCTGCACCTTATCCGGGCAAGATTTTGGCCATGGATTTGCACCGCCTCGGCGGCGAATTGATTTGCCAGAAAGACGCCTTCTTATGTGCCGCGCGTGGGGTTTCGCTCGGCATCGCTTTTCAACGCAAGCTCTCCGCTGGTTTCTTCGGTGGCGAAGGCTTCATCATGCAAAAGCTCGAAGGCGATGGCCTGGCCTTTGTGCATGCCGGTGGCACGGTCGTCAAGCGCGAGTTGCAGCCTGGCCAAGTGCTTTTGATCGACACCGGGTGTGTCGTGGCCTACATGCCCAGCGTCAACTTCGAAGTCCAGTATGTCGGCAAGATCAAGACCGCGTTGTTTGGCGGCG
>JAOTTZ010000456.1 GCA_029864165.1 Burkholderiaceae bacterium | reverse complement strand
GGCCGACACGGGGATCACTTCGGTAGCCTCAATACCCGCCGCTTGGGAGAAGATCAACAAAGCGTTTCGAACCGCTTCGAACGCGGCGCGCGGGTCTTCAACAGCGTCGATCTTGTTGACCGCGAACACGATGCTGGGCACGCGCAGCAAATGCGCCAGCAGCGCGTGGCGGCGTGTTTGTGCCAGCAAGGGCAAAGGGTGAGCATTCAGATCTAGCTTGGTGATGTCTACCAGCACGACTGCGGCGTCGCTGCCGGCGGCGGCGGTCACCATGTTGCGCGTGTACTGCTCGTGGCCAGGGGCGTCGGCGATGATGAACTTGCGCTGCTTGGTCGCGAAGTAGCGGTACGCCACGTCGATGGTGATACCTTGCTCGCGCTCGGCCTCCAACCCATCGGTCAGCAGCGACAAGTCGATCGCAGCGCCCGCGGCTTTCTGCGCCAAGGTGTCGAGCTGGTCGGCCAAGACTGCGCGGCTGTCGTAAAGCAGGCGGCCGATCAAGGTGCTCTTGCCGTCGTCGACCGAGCCGGCGGTGAGAAAGCGCAGCGCGCGGTGGTCCGGAGGCTTGGCCTCGAGCGGGCGTTCAAGTGACTGGGGGGCGTTCATCAGAAGTAGCCCTCCTTCTTGCGCCGCTCCATGGCCGCGTCGCTGGTGCGGTCGTCCATGCGGGTGGCGCCGCGTTCGCTGATCGTCACGTCCAGCGTTTCGGCGACGACCTCCACCGCGTTGGCGGCAGCGCTTTGCACCGGGCAAGTGCATGTCATGTCGCCCACGGTGCGAAAGCGCACCTGTAGGGTTTCAACCGACTCGCCAGCTTGCACCGGCGTGACGTCGGTCAATGGCACCAACAGCCCTTTGCGGCGGATGACCTGGCGCTGGTGAGCGTAATACATACCCGGCAGCGGAATGTTCTCGCGCGCAATGTAGAGCCAGACGTCCAGTTCAGTCCAATTGCTGATCGGAAACACGCGCATGTGCTCGCCTGGCTTGATGCGCGTGTTGAACAGCGACCACAGCTCGGGGCGTTGTTCTTTCGGTTGCCATTGGCCGAAGGCGTCGCGGTGCGAAAAAATGCGTTCCTTGGCGCGTGCTTTTTCTTCATCGCGCCGCGCCCCGCCCAGCAGCGCGTCGAAACGGTGTTCCTCTATGGCTTCCAGCAAGGTGACGGTCTGGTGTCCATTACGCGACTCCAGCGGGTGGGCCAGCCGCACCGTGCCGCGCCGAATCGAGTCCTCAAGGTGGCCGACGACCAGGCGCTCGCCCATCTCGGCCACGCGCCGGTCGCGAAACGCTATGACCTCCGAAAAGTTGTGCCCTGTGTCCACGTGCAGCAGCGGAAACGGCAGTCGGCCCCGGTAGCTGCCAGCGCCCTCGCCGCTGGCGATCCGACTCTTGAAGGCCTTTTCAGCCAGCCGCAGCACGACGCAAGAGTCTTTGCCGCCCGAAAACAGCAGGGCAGGGCGCTCGAACGTGGCCGCCGTCTCACGCAAGATGAAGATAGCTTCTTCTTCCAGCCAGTCGAGATGGGTCTGGTCCAGATCGGGCAGCAACTGCGTGACGTTCAGCGGCGGCTTCATGGTGCAACCCCCATCGCGGATACAGGCGCGTCCTCCTTGACGTGCAAACCGCATTCTTTTTGGAACTCTTCTTCCCACCACCAGCGTCCCGAGCGGAAGTCTTCTCCGACCGCGATCGCGCGCGTGCAGGGTTCGCAGCCAATGCTCGGGTAGAACTGGTCGTGCAGTGGGTTGTACGGCACATTGTTGGTCGCGATGTAGTGCCAGATGTCCGACCAAGGCCAATCGGCCAACGGGTTGAACTTGATGCGGCCCTGGTCGTCGGGTGCGCTGAAAGGCACCTCGCTGCGGTTGGCAGATTGCTCTCGGCGCAGCCCAGTCACCCAAGCGCTGCGTGTGGCCAGCATACGTGCAAGCGGCTCGACCTTGCGTATGCCGCAACAAGCCTTGCGCAGGTCAATACTTTGGTACATCGCACGCTCGCCGTTGGCCTTGACGAACTGCACCACCTGCTGCTCTGACGGATGGTAGAGCTCGACTTGCAGACCGTAGCGCTGCTCAATGCGCGGTATGAGCGCCAAAGTCTCGGCGTGCAACTTGCCGGTCTGCAAAGTTGCTACCGCAATGTTCAACCGGTGCTGCGCTATCAGGTCTGTCAACACCATGTCTTCAGCGCCCAGGCTGGTGGCCTGCACGATGCGGCCGGCGTGTTCGGTCGCGGCAAACTGCAACAGGGCGGCCGCCTGCGCGAGGCGCGTTGCAAACTCGCTGGAGGGCCTGGCGTAGAGATCGATGGCGCTCATACGCTGCCTCCGCGGGCGAACAAAGGCTTGGGCTCACTTGTGTCGCCCTGGTAGTGCGCCGGGAAGAAGCCGAGCGCTCGCTCGGCAACGGCGCGGTCTTGGCCAGGCTTGAGCATGACCGCATCGAACCCCGTGCGGGCCAGCAACGGCAGCATGTCTGCCAG
>JAOTTZ010000455.1 GCA_029864165.1 Burkholderiaceae bacterium | reverse complement strand
AGACTATCAGATCGACATCATGATCGGCGAAGGCCCGGCGGCGCGCTCGATCAAGCTCGACCTGCAACCCTTCACGCTGGTGGGCGCCACCACCCGCGCCGGCATGTTGACCAACCCGCTGCGCGATCGCTTCGGTATTGTGGCGCGGCTCGAATTTTATACATCGCAAGAGTTGGCACGCATCATCGACCGGTCGGCCGGTTTGCTCAAAGTGCCGCTGGACGCCGAGGGTGGACTGGAAATCGCACGCCGCTCGCGCGGCACGCCGCGCATTGCCAACCGCTTGCTCAGGCGGGTGCGTGACTACGCTGACGTGAAGAGCGACGGGCGCATATCGAAGTCTTTGGCCGACCTTGCGCTGGCGATGCTCGACGTAGACCCGCAGGGTTTCGACGTCATGGACCGCAAGCTGCTGGAGGCGGTGATCCACCGCTTCGACGGTGGCCCGGTCGGGCTGGACAACGTCGCCGCCGCAATCGGCGAGGAAGCCGGCACCATCGAAGACGTGATCGAGCCTTTTCTGATTCAGCAGGGTTTCCTGCAACGCACACCGCGCGGGCGCATCGCCACCTTGGCGGCGTATCGCCACCTTGGAGTGACGGCCCCCAGGCAAGGGGGTGAACTGTTCGCGGACAACTCTCCGGATTGAATCAACCCCAAGCCCGCTGCTGATTACCGTCATCCAACTGGGGCCCACCTTCGAGGTGCTGCGTATCGCTCCAGCTCAGCAGGTTAAAACCTTGTAGCGTGTATATCAATCGGTTGATGCTGGCGTTGCCGAGCTGCCAGGTACGCGGCATTTGCAAATCGATATGCATGGCGGCCCGATACAGGCTGTCAATCACCCCGCCGTGGGCGACCAGCGCAATCGTTTGTCCAAAGTGGGCCGAGGCCAAGCGGGTAGCAGTTTTCACGCTGCGCTCGAACAACTGTCGCAACGACTCGCCGCCTTGAGGACTGAAGTCGGGGTCGCGTTGCCGCCAGCGTTGGGCCTTATCAGGCCAGCGTTGTTCGATTTCATTGGACGTGTAGCCTTCGAACTCGCCGAAGTGCCGCTCGCGCAAACCAATGTCGGTCACGGCTGTCAGGCCAGCGCCCGCTGCAACCGATAGCGCTGTATCTAGCGCGCGCTGCAAGTCACTGGCGTACACCGCATCGATACCCTCTTGGGCCACGGCCAAGGACAACTGGCGCGCTTGCCAACGGCCGGTGTCGTTGAGCGCAATGTCACGCTGGCCCTGAACGCGTGTGTCGACGTTCCAGTCGGTTTCACCGTGACGAATGGCGAAAATGCGGGTTATTTGCTGCACGTCAAACGCCCCACACGATGTCCGCGCCGGCAGCGTGCGCACGCTTCATCATCTCCAGCAAAGGCCAGGTGCGTTGGCGCAAGCTCACGGCGTTGCGCGACGGCGGCTGTTCGCACTCGGCACCAGTCTCGGCCGCTGCTTGCTGGCACGCCAACTCTCTCTGCGCTACCGCGGCCTCAATGGCGGCCACCGCCGCGGGCAGATCGGCAACGGCCAGGATGCCTGTTGGAGCAGGATCTCTGCCCAGGATGCGCAAGACCTCGTCGCCGCTCGCCCCTAACATGATGAGATCGCCGGTAGCCTGGGACTTGAACTTGTAGATCATCGGAAGATGTATGAGCGCTCGAACGGATATTGGGATTGTGCGCCTTGCATGCTGCCCTGATGCACGTCGCCGCTGGGCTTGGACGCCAAGACTTGGAATAACGTGATCCAACCATGCTCGAAGCACATGGCGCTGCCGGCCAAGAAAAGCCGGTGGGCGCGCACGATGCGATCGGGCGCAACTTTGCGGGCCTCAATCAAAGACGCTTCGAGAGCGTCGCTCCACGCCCACAGCGTGCGCGCGTAGTGCGGTCGCAGGTTTTCTACGTCCAGCACCTCCAAACCGGCCTCGCTCAACACCTTGAGCACGTGCGAGAGATGCAGCAGCTCTCCGCCAGGAAAGATGTAGTTCTCGATAAAGTCGCCCATGCCGGCACCGAGCTGCTCGTTGCGGGTGCCGCCGGCGGCGATGCCGTGGTTCATCAGCAAGCCACCCGGCGCCAGCAAGCGCCAGACCTTCTCAAAGTAAGCCGACAGTTGAGCGCGCCCCACATGCTCAAACATGCCTACGGAGGCGATCTTGTCGTAGGCCTTGCCTTCGGGAAGTTCGCGGTAGTCGCACAATTCCATGCTCACCCGTCCGCGCAGCCCGTGCTCGTCTATCAGCCGGTTGACATGTGCATGTTGGTTTTTCGACAGCGTGATACCGTGCGCACGCACACCGTATTTTTGCGCCGCCCAAAGCAGCAGGCCGCCCCAGCCGGCGCCCAGGTCGAGAAAACGCTCGCCCTCGCGCAGCATCAGCTTACGGCAGATCAGGTCGAGCTTGGCCTCCTGCGCGAGAGCCAGCGTCATGTCGGGTTCACGGAAGTAAGCGCAGGAGTACACGCGCAGCGGGTCTAGCCACAACGCA
>JAOTTZ010000454.1 GCA_029864165.1 Burkholderiaceae bacterium | reverse complement strand
GTCGCCGTTGAGGCCGAGGATGGCTGCGCCAAGCAGCTTTTGGCTGTCGCCATCGACCAGCACTTTCATAAAGCCCTGTGTTTCGCCCGCCTCGCGCGCCCGGCCGACGCGCTGCATAAGCATCTTGGCGTGAAGTACTTGGCGGCCGCTGGCCCGGGCCTCCGTCTCAGTCATGCCGATGCGGCCCAGCGCAGGGTCTATGAACAAGGCGTAGCACGCAATGCGGTCGGCGATGCGTCGCGGGTCGTTGTCGAACAAATTGGCCACCACGATCTCGTGATCGTTCCACGAAGTGTGGGTGAAAGCGCCGCGGCCGTTGCAGTCGCCGACCGCCCAGACCCCCTCCGCGCTGGTGCGGCACTGATCGTCGACGACGATGTATCCGCGCTTGTCGGTGGTAACGCCGGCATGCTCCAAGCCCAGGCCGTCGGTGTTAGGTCGCCGGCCAACGGCCAGCAGCACGTGGCTGCCCAAGATGCGTGGCGGCTTACCGTCGCACGCCGCGCCGACGGCGATTTGCTCGCCCTCTCGCGTGAGCGACAGGCACTCGGCCCCGAGCTCGATGCGAATGCCTTCTTTGTCGAGGATGGCGCGGATACCGTCCGACACGTCCTCGTCTTCGCGCGGCAGCAAGCGCGGCGAGCGCTCCACGACCGTCACCTCGGCGCCAAAGCGGCGCATCATCTGCGCAAACTCGAGACCGATGTAGCTGCCGCCGACGATCACCAGGTGCTGCGGCACTGTTGCCAACTCCATGATCGAAACGTTGTCCAGCGTCGGCACGCTGTCGACGCCAGCCAGGTCCGGCTTGACCGCGCGCCCACCGACGTTGAGAAAGATGCGCGGCGCGGTCAAGCGCCGATCCGCGACCGCCAGCGTGGCCGGGGCGACAAAGCGCGCGTCACCGACGATCACTTCGGTGTGCTTGAGCCCGCGCATCCACGCCTCTACCGCTTCGCGCGACTGGCGGACGATGCCGTCTTTGCGCGCTTTCACGCGCGCCATATCAACCCGGATATCACCGGTGGTGAAACCATACTCGTCGCCGCGCTGGGCCTGGTGAATAGCGCGAGCGCTGGCCACCAGTGTCTTGGTCGGCACGCAGCCGACGTTGACGCAGGTGCCACCAAAGGCGCCACGCTCGATCACTGCTGTACGCAGCCCCTCTTTGCTGCAGCGCGCAGCAATGGCGGGGCCGGCCTGGCCGGCGCCGACAATGATCGCGTCAAAGGGTTCGCTGTGCATACACTCACCTGCTTGCTTGAACCAGCATCGAGTATCTACCATGATCTGGTGTTAACGGGGAGCGCCCGTTCGCTGCGCGAACTTTCGCACCGCGCACACACAAAAGGCACACTTTCATGGCTCGTTCCGAAGCGCCGCCAGGCCAGTACATCGACCTACCGCCTTCACCCGTTGAATTTTGGGATGCATTTGCCTTCTGGCTCAAACTTGGATTTATCAGTTTTGGCGGGCCGGCGGGGCAAATTTCGATCATGCACCAGGAGTTGGTCGAGCGCATGCGTTGGATTTCCGAGCGCCGATTTCTACACGCGCTGAACTACTGCATGTTGTTGCCCGGCCCGGAGGCGCAGCAACTCGCCACTTACATCGGCTGGCTGATGCACCGCACCTGGGGCGGCATTGTCGCCGGCGCGCTGTTCGTACTGCCTTCGCTGTTCATCTTGATCGCGCTTTCGTGGGCGTACATCGCTTTGGGCGAAGTGCCTTTGGTCGCGGGGCTGTTTTATGGTGTCAAGCCAGCCGTCACCGCCATCGTCGTGCAGGCCGCCCACCGGATAGGCTCGCGGGCGCTCAAGAACAATGTTTTGTGGAGCATCGCCGTTGCTTCGTTCGTCGCCATCTTTGCTCTGAACGTACCGTTCCCCGCCATCGTTGCCGCAGCTGCAGGCGTGGGTTACTTCGGCGGGCGTATGGCACCGAACAAGTTCAAAGCAGGCGGTGGGCACGGTAAGGCTGACCAGTCATTCGGCCGCGCGCTGATAGACGACGATACACCGACGCCTGAGCATGCGCGGTTCCGTTGGCCGAGCTTGGCCAAAGTTGGCTTGGTCGGGGTATTGCTGTGGGTGATGCCCATGGGGTTGCTCATGGCAGCCTACGGTTGGAATCACAGCTTGACGCAAATGGCTTGGTTTTTTACCAAGGCAGCGCTGCTGACTTTCGGTGGTGCGTATGCCGTGCTGCCCTATGTGTACCAAGGCGCGGTCGGACACTATGGCTGGCTCACGCCCACGCAGATGATCGACGGACTGGCGCTGGGCGAAACCACGCCCGGCCCGCTCATCATGGTGGTGGCTTTCGTCGGCTTTGTCGGCGGCCATGTCAATGCCGCGTTCGGCCCGGAGAGTTTGTTTTTCGCCGGCGCGGTTGCCGCGACGCTGGTGACATGGTTCACTTTTTTACCATCGTTTCTCTTCATCCTGATCGGAGGCCCCCTGGTCGAGACGACGCACAACGACTTGAAG
>JAOTTZ010000453.1 GCA_029864165.1 Burkholderiaceae bacterium | reverse complement strand
GCGCTTGATTGCAACCTTCGGCGCGTTCTTGCGGTGGCTGAGAGAAGCTACAAGCAGCAGCGCTAGGCGTGGCAATGGCGCGCTCTCCTTGTGGCTGCCCAGTGCTGTTGCTGACGAAAGCGAACAGACTGAAAAACAGCGCGACAAGCACATCACTGGCTGGTGGCGGACGCGCATATCGGGGCAGAGGCATGCATATCTCCCGTGTTTGGGGTCGGTGCGGGCATGGGGTTGCGGCTGCAACCGGCATCATTCAGATGAGGGACAAGACAAAACCGGTCGCTACGACCGCCGAAAATCATAGCATGGCATTCTACGCACCCCCATCATGTCATATGAGTCAACGCATCTACAACGCGGTGGCCTCGTCTGGCGATGACACAAAAGAAACTACTCGTCATATGCGGTGGCCAAAACGGCAAAGTCATTCAAAGTTAAGGGCGACGTCGTGAAACCAGTAATCAATTGCTCAACATCGCATTTGACGCAGCCGGTCTATTCCTCACCGGACAGGCTCAGTAATCTAGTCCCCAGTCGACGGTGATGCGTCGCTCCGCCAGGCTGACGCTGTCGATGTGGACGGCGGTGAAGGGAATCAGGCGTTCGACCTCGAGCGCAGTCTTGCCGTCTGGAACCGCGTCGGGCGCCACACGCAGCACACTGTGCGGACCCGTGTTTAACAGACCGACGACGGTACCCAGCCTTTCCCCTTGACGGCGCAGGACGGTCAAACCGATCAAGTCAACCCAGTAGTACTCGTCGGCAGCCACTGGCGGAAAGTCCTGCCTCGATACGAAAATGCGTGCGCCGCGCAGCGCCTCGGCGGCCACGCGCTCGTGCACACCCTGCACTTGCGCCACAACGCCGTCGCCATGCTGCTTGGATTGCACGATGGTCAGCGGCGACGCGAACGCTTGCCCGCCCCATAACCGCGTGCCCCCGTCTGGGTCGGCGGGTGGCTTTATAAACCAATGCTTGGTCGCGCGCAGCGCCAACGGATCACTGGAATGAGGCGATACTCTTATCCAGCCTTTGACGCCCCAGGCACCGGTAACACGACCGATCTCCACGGCGTCCGCAGGCCAAGCAAACCCCGCGCCATTGGCCATGGGCGTGGCGGCGGCAGCTACTTTGAACGATTGGTCAAACTGCAGCCTTGGCTTGCGCAACCAAGCGAACTACGGTGGGCGACAGCCTGGCGCCGGTGTTGACCCAATAATCGATTCGATCGAACGCAATACGCAACAACTGCTCGGCACCAGACGCCACGGGGTTGTAAAACCCCACGCGTTCAATGAACCGCCCGTCACGGCGCGTGCGCGAATCGGCGACGACAATACTGAAAAAAGGGCGCTTCTTAGCGCCACCACGTGCAAGTCGGATCACGACCATGATGATTTCCTCAAGATATGAAAGGCCCCACGACGTCAAAAGGCGCCCACGCTGAGCGTGACTAGAACGCCGCCGCTGATATCGTTGGCGCCGAGGGTACACACCAAACAGCCCGTTTCAGCGGCAGATTCCGTGGCGGAACGACGAAGTCATTATAAAACGGTGTCTCGATACGAGGCGGCTGCTTCTAAACCTCGATACTGGGAAGCGATGACGGTGACGCACTCGTATCGCTCGTATCCGCTACCGAAATCGGGGCACCGACGGCCTCGCGAAGGGCTTTGCCAGGTTTGAAATGCGGTGCCAGTTTTTCGGGGATCACCACCTGCTCGCCCGTGCGCGGGTTTCGCCCCACGCGTGGCGGGCGCCGGTTGATCGAAAAACTTCCAAAGCCGCGAATCTCTATGCGGTGGCCTCGAGCCAGAGCGTCAGACATGGCGTCCAGTATTGTGTTGACGGCAAACTCGGTGTCGCGCTGAGCCAGCTGTGAGAACGACTGCGCCAGTTGATTCAGGAAATCGGATCGAGTCATACGGTTCTTTGTCTCTGACCATCGTCGGATCAGGGCCTGAAGAGCCCTGTATGTACTGGCTTGCCGAGCACCACCCTAGCCGTTGTCCTTGTCGTCGTCTTGTTGGGGGTCTAGCTTAGCGCGCAACAGGGCCCCGAGGCTGGTGGTGCCTACGCTCTCGCGCTCAGATGTTTGCGACAGACGTTGCATAGCCTCTTGATTGTCGGCGTTGTCTTTGGCCTTGATCGACAGCTGGATAGAACGCGTCTTGCGGTCTATGTTGATGATCAGCGCTGAGACTTCGTCACCTTCCTTCAAGAGGTTGCGCGCATCTTCGACGCGGTCGCGGCTGATCTCGGAAGCACGCAGATAGCCCGCCACCTCGTCGGTGAGTTGAATTTCGGCGCCGCGGGCATCGACTGCTTTGACCTTGCCGCTCACCACCGTGCCACGGTCATTGACCGCAGTAAAGTTTGTAAAGGGATCGCTATCGAGTTGCTTTACGCCCAGCGAAATGCGTTCGCGCTCGACATCGATAGCCAATACAACCGCTTCAACTTCTTGTCCCTTCTTGTAATTGCGCACGGCCG
>JAOTTZ010000036.1 GCA_029864165.1 Burkholderiaceae bacterium | reverse complement strand
TTGTGGCCAAGGCCTTGATTGCCTAACTCCTGGCCGTCGATGGGGAAAAAACTGTTGTTGTTGTAAGCGTATACCCCAGAACCGTCGGCGGTTTCTTGTAGCGTCAACGTCAACGGCACGTTGTTGCTGGTCTTGGTGAACCACTGGCTGAAATTTTCGGCGTTGATCTTGCTCGCGCCGAGGGCTGTCAGCTTAGGCGACCGGCCGGTCAGCGTCTTTTCCACCAGGCCGCGGAACAAGCCGAAGGATTGGCCTTCGATATAAGTCTTGCCTTCAAAGTTCACCCCATCGGATGGAAAGTCGCGCACGACGCCAGTCAACGTGTTATCGGCCGCGAATGAAGCCGGCGCACAAAGCGTCAGCAAGACCGTAACAAGGCTTCTCAACATGGTCAGATCTCCGGTCGTCAGAACACAAGAGGGCCAAGAATACCAGGCCGGGCAACAGCAGGGCAATACGATGACCCACAAAATCGATCGTTCTTGTTCGTACACACCACAGCCGAGTGCACGGGGCCCGCGCTCTCACGTGTTACGCGTGTTCGGGCTGACTGCCCCGAACCGCGTCGCGTTGGCGTAGCGATGGCTTTGTCGCTAACGGCGCTGGTTGCGTTACAACTTCCAGACCAGCAGCAACTGGGGAAAGTGCTCTTGTATTGTTCTGTCGCCGTATGTGTTTTTCCAGTACTGGTACTCAATACCCACAAATACGGTGCCCGGCTTACCCAGATGATGGCCGATATCCCAACGCAACTGTGGCTGCGCCAGGGCCTGCTTCGCACAGGTGCCGTGCTTGGCGATGTAGTCCGCGTACCCTTCAAAGCTGAACTTAGCGTCGCCAATGCTGAACGGCAAACTCCAAGTCGGCGTGACTTGCAGCGTGGTTTTCTTCGAGCCGCATAAATGTCCAGCAGCGACAGACGTGCTGCTGTCACGGTAGGCCAACAAACTGACATTCAGGAACAAAAACCCTGGGACATCGAAGTCGATCGTCGGGCCGAGCAACAAGACCCGGCGATTGGCACCGAAGGAATCGCTTTTGGAGCCGAAGTTGATGCCGGCGGTCGCGCCAATATCCTTGACACCGTGTTGCGACCAATCCAGGCCCCCCAGCTTGGCCATGCTCAACGTCGTGTAGAACTCGCTGTAGACCTCACCGGAATTGTTGTCCGAACCGTTGGACTTGAGGATGTCGACAAAGAAGTTGTTACGCCCGTATTTGTACGCGCTGGCGTGGTTCAGCGTCAGTATCGATTTGACCACGTCGACGGCGTTGGACGTCTCATGAAACTTGCTCCCGTGCAGCAGCTGCAGTTCGGTGTCGGACCAGTCGGCGGCGTAAGACGGGTTGAATACCGCGCCGATGGCCGCTGTAGCGCAAATCTTGAACAAGGCTCGCATGAAAGGTCTCCTCGTGATTGTTCGTCATAGTGGGCGCAAGGCCACCGGCGCTTTTCGGCCGCCACTGAATTAACTGCGGGTGCGCCTAAATCCTCGCGGCAGTATTGGTGGTTCTTGCCGCCAACGCAAGCTTTGGTGTGCCGACTGTGGTAAGCCTACGCCAAGCAAGATCAACTTCCGTTGGATCGGGTTGGCCTTGTCGTTCAATGCGGTGTAGACCGCGCAGCGTCGGATAATCTCAAGTACTCAAGATTTGGCGGCCTGTTGCCCGCACTGCCGCCACGCTCATGTCGACCGACCCAGAAAACCACCTCGCCCGGCAAGTAGGCCGACGCCGCACTTTTGCAATCATTTCGCACCCCGACGCTGGCAAGACAACGCTGACAGAGAAGCTGTTGCTCTTTTCGGGCGCGATTCAAATCGCGGGTTCGGTGCGTGCACGCAAGGCGAGCCGCCATGCCACCAGCGACTGGATGGAGATAGAAAAGCAGCGCGGCATCTCGGTAGCAAGTTCGGTCATGCAAATGGAGTACCGCGACTGCGTCATCAACTTGCTTGACACACCTGGCCACCAAGACTTCTCTGAAGACACCTACCGCGTGCTGACTGCGGTTGACGCGGCACTGATGGTGATCGACGCTGCCAACGGTGTCGAACCGCAAACGCGACGCTTGCTGCAAGTCTGCCGCGCACGCAACACACCCATACTCACCTTTGTCAACAAAATGGACCGCGAGGTACGCGACCCGCTGGTGTTGATGGACGAGATCGAGCGTGAGCTTGGCATGATCGTCGTGCCTTTCAGTTGGCCTGTCGGTATGGGCAAGGTTTTTCATGGCGTGGTGGACGTGCGCGCTCAGCAAATGCGTGTTTTCAGCCCCGGCGCCGACCGCTACCAACATGACAGTGAAATCATGCGCGGTTTGGACGACCCGGCCTGTGCCGAACGGTTCGGCGCACCCTATGAACAGGCGCGGCATGAAGTCGATCTGGTGCGCGAAGCTTCGCCGACGTTCGATCGCGAAGCTTTTCTGGCCGGCCGGCAGACGCCGATGTTCTTCGGCTCGGCGATCAATAACTTCGGCGTGCACGAAGTGCTCGATGCTTTGGTTGAACTGGCGCCGTCGCCTGGCGCCCGCCCTTCTTTGCAACGGGACGTGAAACCGGAAGAGCCCAAGTTCACCGGGGTGGTTTTCAAGATCCAAGCCAACATGGACCCCGCCCACCGCGACCGTATCGCCTTTGTACGCGTTGCCAGTGGTCACTTCGAGCGTGGCATGCGGATGAAGGTAGTGCGATCGGGCAAAGAACTACGGCCAAATTCGGTCGTGAGCTTCTTGAGTCAACGCCGTGAGCTTCTCGACGAAGCGTTCGCGGGCGACATCATAGGAATACCCAACCACGGTGTCTTGCAGCTCGGCGACACGCTGACCGAAGGCGAAGCCCTGCAGTTCACCGGCTTGCCCTTTTTTGCGCCGGAGATGTTTCGCAGCATCGAGGTGGCCGACCCATTACGAAGCAAACAACTCCGCGCCGGCCTGACGCAGTTGGGTGAGGAGGGCGCGATCCAAGTATTTCGCCCGCTTGTCGGTTCGATGTTGCTGTTAGGCGCCGTCGGCCAGTTGCAATTCGAGGTGGTCGCGCACCGGTTAGCGCATGAGTACGGGGTGAAGGCCCGCATTGCGCCCTGCCGCTTCCAGCTTGCGCGCTGGGTAACCTGCGATGACACTAAAGAACTGCAACGCTTCATCGATGCCAATGCGCATCGCGTGGCTGTTGACGCGGTGGACGCGCCGACCATACTGGTGGAGTTCGCGCCCGAACTGCGCGCCATCGAGAGCAACTGGCCGCAGATCAAATTTCACGCTATGCGGGAGCATGCCGGGCTGGTGTTTCAACACCAAGCCTAGTGCTGCGACTCGAAAATATCGATACATGAAAGCGCGCCTTCGACCCCATGGCGTCGTTGCAAATCCTCGCGATACGTCCTGGTATCGCTGTGGTTTGCGCCTAGCCATGAGGCCGAATCCATCACTTTCATCAGGCCTCGATATTTTCGAGTCGCAGCACTAGTGCCGAGGCTCCAGTTGCTGTAAAGCCCGTTGCACCTCAGAGTGCAACACTTGCTGTACCTTGCTCTGCCAGGGCAGCGAATGTACGACCTCGTTCAGGCGTGGCGCAGCCTCTATCGGGGTCAATACGCCGCCATCGGGGCCGAGGAATCGCACGTTGGTGATCACGGCCATCGGGTCTGCCATGGCGATAATGCCTTGCGACAGCTCTATCCAGTCCCAAGCCAGCCCGGCGGTGTTATTTCCCGGGGGTTCACCCCACACCGTCTGACCGCTGCAGGGGGTAAGCTGACTCCCGAACGACGTGATATACGTGCCCAAGTGCAACAATTGCAACTTCGGCGGGCATGGCGCCTGCCACAATACGGACGGCCAGGCGAACACAGCCCATGCACTGACATTCGACGGCTGGCCGCGGTGTAAGGTTGTCGGGGAAAGTTCCATGCACAACAGTATCGGCAATCTTGGCTGGATTATCACCTGTCAATCTTGTCAGGATGGTCGTAGATGTCGCACATTGCGCGTTGAACAGCTTGCCCGTTTTTGATGTATTCCGTTTGCGAGAGCCCAATGCTTTATGGTGGCTACATATCGGTGATGGAGGCGCAAGATCGCGACGGGCTTCGCAGCGAGGTCGTGCGTTTTTCCAAGCGACTCGGCTTCGATACGGTGTCAGCGATTACCGTGATCGACCGCCCACTGGCCGATCCCGAGTTCATCGCCATCGACAACGCCCCCGAGGCGTATCGCGATTCTCTGCAGAATCCCTCGAAAGGCCGTCGCGATCCGGTGATGCAACACTGCAAGGCCCAGAGCGTGCCCATCATCTGGTCCCAGGAAACATACACCAAACGGGGCTTGGGTGAGCTGTGGGAGGAGCAAGCCAGCTACGGTTACTGTACCGGCGTCTGCCTAGCACTGCACATGCCCGAGGGGCACCATTTTGTGCTCGGGGTGGACCGTTCTCAGGCCATGCCCAGGGACCCAGCGGAGATAACGCGCATGGTCGCGGATCTGCAACTTTTCGCCGTGCACGCGCAAGATGCCGCACTGCGTATTCTGGTGCCAGAGGCAACGCGCTCAGAACGACCGTCGCTGACCCCTCGTGAGCTCGAAAGTTTGCGCTGGACCATGGATGGCCTGACAGCGTGGGAAGTCGGTGAAGCCCTGGGGATTGCCGAGCGTACCGCTGTCTTACACATCTCAAACGCCATGCACAAGTTGCACTGCAAGGATAAACACCAAGCTGTTTTGAAAGCACTGCGTTTGGGTTTGATTCGCTGAAGTTTGTCTTTCCCGCGTGTCGGGCTTGGCGCGCACCCTGTCAAGTTTGACAGTTGCGGGTAGGCGTTGTGCCTGTTGGAATCTGGTGCGTGGACATTTGTTCACGTTCTCAACACCAGGAGTTCAGCATGCAAGCAAAAGACAAGTCACACGACAAGCAAGAGCGACAGCAACAAGCCCAGGACAAGGGTGCCGATTTTGAACGCAAACCGACGCGGGGGAGTGGTCCCCAACCGATCGCCGGAGAGCTGCTGCGCCACATCGGTGGTGGCTATCGCGCACCCCGGAATACTTGGTAAGTCCTTGTCTGCCTACGGCTCGCGCGACTCAGCTACAGCAGTTCACGCCGTAGCCTAGGAAGCCTCTCCGAGCAGGCGCGAAGCTCGGCGACAGGCACCCGCTTATGCACCCTCTGTACCGTCCCGAAGTGATTGAAGGCCGTCAGCAGTCGTGGTTGGGCGGGGTGCAGTTGATTCGACCACTGTCGCTGACCCTGCTCACCGCCTGTGCGGTGAGCGTGGCGGTGGTGGTGGCCGGCTATTTATTCTTTGGCGAGTACACGCGCAAGGCTCGTATCACTGGCGTGCTGGTGCCCGATCTGGGTCTGATTCGTCTGCTACCGCCGCAAGCCGCTACTGTGTTGGAGCGGCACGCTCGCGAAGGCCAACGGGTGCGCCGTGGCGAGTTGCTGTTCTTGCTGTCGGTAGACCGCGCCACGCTCAGCGGCGACACCCAGGCTACGGTACAGCGCAGCCTTGCTTCGCGCGAACGTAGCTTGCAGAGCACGGCGCGCCAACAAGAACTGTTGTTCCAAACGCAACGCGCCGGGCTGGCGCAACGCTTGACCGACATGCGCGGCGAGCTCACACACTTGGACGCCGAAACGCTTTTGCACCGGCAGCGTTTGGTACTCGCGCAGCAAACCTACTCGCGGCTAGAGTCGCTGCGAGCAAACAACTTCGTTTCCGCTGCGCAGCTTCAAGCCAAGGCCGAGGATTTGCTTGGCGTGCGGACGCAGCTGCAGAGGTTGGACCGTCAGCGGGCGACTCAGTTGCGTGAGATCGGCTCGCTCGAAGCACAGCTGCGCGAGCTGCCCTTGCGGGCGCAAGTACAGCAGCGAGAGATTGAGCGCGAGATCGCGAGCTTGGCACAGGAGTCAGCAGAGAATGAATCTCGCCAGCGCATCGTCGTGCGCGCCCCGCAAGACGGCGTGCTCACCGCCGTGCTGGCCGAGCTGGGGCAATCCGTGTCCCCGGCTGCCGCGTTGGCAAGCCTGGTTCCGGCGCAGGCCAAACTGCAAGCGCATCTGTTCGCGCCCTCTAGCGCGGTTGGGTTTGTGCGCCAGCAACAGCAAGTCTTGTTGCGCTACCAGGCCTACCCGTACCAAAAATTCGGCCACCAGCGCGGACAAGTGTTGCAGGTGTCACGCACACCCTTGCAAGTCAGCGAGCTAGCGGGCTTGTCACTGTCTACGGCGGCCACCGAGGCTTCAAACAGTGGCAACGGCGAACCGCTGTATCGAATCACGGTCTCGTTGGACCAACAAGCTGTCCAAGCCTATGGCAGGGCGCAGCCCTTGTCTCCGGGCATGCAACTGGACGCTGATGTCCTGCTGGACCGGCGCCGCCTGATCGAGTGGTTGTTCGAGCCCTTCCTTGGTATTGCGGCTCGAGTGTGAACTGATGTTGGGCAGCTTGCGTTTAGGCTTGGGCTGGCACAGCCTGCCGATGATCCTGCAAACCGAAGCCGCCGAGTGCGGGTTGGCTTGCCTAGCCATGGTTGCCGCGCATCATGGCCATCGCAGCGACCTGCCCACGTTGCGCCAGCGCTTTTCGCTTTCGCTCAAAGGCGCCACGATGGCCGATTTGGTGCGCATGGCGGGCACACTGCGGTTGAGTGCGCGCCCCTTGCGCGCTGAGATGGAACATCTGGCTCAGCTGCGGCTGCCTTGTGTGTTGCACTGGGATCTGAACCATTTTGTCGTGTTGAAGGCGGTACGCCGTGGCGTAGCCGAAATCCACGATCCCGCACACGGCATTCGTCGCTTCACGCTGGCCGAAATGTCGCGCCACTTCACCGGCGTGGCGCTCGAGATCGCGCCGGAGGCCAGTTTCGAAACCAAAGTGGAGAAACAGCAAGTCACTTTGCGGCAGCTCTTAGGGCATGTGACCGGGTTGAAGCGTTCGCTGCTCCAAATCTTTGTTCTGGCGCTGGCGCTTGAAGCTTTCATTTTGCTGACGCCGTTTTTCATGCAGTGGGTCGTCGACGGCGTGCTGATCAGCGCCGACCACGACCTGCTGGTCACCTTGGGTCTGGGTTTTGGCCTGCTCGTGCTGCTACAGGTGGCGACCGGCGCCCTACGTTCGTGGGCGGTGCTGTACCTTTCATGCACCTTGAACGTGCAGTGGCTCGGCAATGTGTTCGCTCACCTGCTGCGGCTACCCGTAGCCTGGTTCGAGAAGCGCCACACCGGTGACGTAATGTCGCGTTTTGGCGCGATCCAGCAAATTCAACAGACGCTGACCACGCATTTCATCGAAGCGGTTCTGGACGGTGTGCTGGTGGTGGTGACCCTGGCCATGATGCTGGCCTACAGCGCAACGCTGACATCGATTGCCCTGGCTTGTGTGGCCACATACGCGTTGTTGCGCTGGGCGTTTTTCCGGCCTTTGAGGAACGCCACCGAAGAGGCCATTGTTCACGAGGCCAAACGCACCACCCATTTCCTCGAGTCGCTGCGCGGGGTGCAAGCGATCAAACTCTTCAACCGCCAGCAAGATCGCCAAGCCCGGTTCATGAACGTGGTGGTGGATGCGATGAACGCCAACATCGCCACGCGTAAGCTCGATCTCGCGTTTGCCGTAATGCACAAGCTTGTATTCGGTCTAGAGCGGGTGGCGGTGATCTGGGTGGGCGCACTGCTGGTGATGGAACGCAGTTTCACCGTCGGCATGTTGTTCGCATTCTTTGCCTTCAAGGAGCAGTTCGCCACCCGTGTCAGCGCCTTGATCGACAAAGTGGTTGAGTTGAAAATGCTCAAGCTTCAGGGTGAGCGTTTGGCCGACATCGTGCTGACCGCGCCAGAAACGGACACCAGCGCCTTGCCGGCCGACCGCGAAATCTCGGCGCAGTTGGAGTTGCGCAATGTCGACTTTCGCTACGCCGATTCCGAGCCGGACGTCCTTGAGGGTTGCAGCCTCGTTGTCGAGCCGGGTGAGTCGGTGGCTATCGTCGGACCGTCGGGCTGCGGTAAGACGACTTTGCTCAAGTTGATGCTGGGCGTTCACGCCCCCCTGTCCGGAGATATCCTGGTCGGCGGAACGAACCTACGGCAGCTTGGCTTCGCACGCTGGCGCGACATGATCGGCACGGTGATGCAAGATGACCCGCTGTTCGCCGGTTCTATAGCCGACAACATTTGCTTTTTTGACGTGCAGCCCGACTTGCCTTGGGTTGAAGAATGTGCCCGCTTGGCCTCGGTGCACGATGAAATCGAGCAGTTGCCGATGGGCTATCACACCTTGATCGGCAGCATGGGTCAGAGCCTTTCGGGCGGGCAACGGCAGCGCATCTTGCTGGCGCGTGCGCTCTACAAACGGCCGAAGTTTCTCTTCCTTGACGAAGCGACCAGCGCACTCGACGTCGATCGCGAGCGGCTGGTCAACCAAGCCGTCGCAAAGCTCAAGCTCACCCGCATCATCGTAGCTCACCGGACGGAGACCATCGCCTCCGCCGACCGCGTGATCGTGCTGCAAAACGGCAGCGCGCAGACATTGCAGCAGGTGCTCGGTGGCGCCACGCCGACTTTGCATCGCGGGCGGTGACAAAGCGCAACAACCGAAGTCACTATTTCGACTTCTTTGCGCGCACGGCCCGGCGTGTGCCGCTCGGCGGCTAGAATTGGCGCGGTACTGTTTCAAGTTCAGCCATGCCTTTGTTTTGGAAGCCCTATAAGTCAGATGTCACCTCGCTCATCGAAGGGCTGGCGTCGCGGCGACCGACGTTGAAAGCCGAACAGCGCCAAGGCCGCGCACTGCTGTGGGACAAGCCGGTCGACCGCGAGGCGCAAGCCAACAACAGCGAGGCCAGGGTACCGCAAAAACCCTACGTTTATCAAACCAACCGCTGAGTCACCACCTCAAAGATGAGCGACACGATAGAGGAGGAGGTGCTCGCACCCGAGACCCACGATAGAGCAGCGCCTGCTGTCGGCCAGAATGCTCTAGAACACCTGGCGGCGCAAGCCCAACGGGCGGGGGATCCTATTGCGCGCGCTCGGCTCTACGGCGAGCCGTTGTTTGTGCTGCCGACCGATTTGTACATCCCGCCCGACGCGCTGGAGCTCCTTCTCGACGCTTTTGAGGGCCCGCTGGACCTGTTGCTGTATTTGATACGTCGGCAAAACTTCAACATCCTGGACATCCCGCTGGCTGAGGTGACGCGCCAGTACTTGGCCTATGTCGAGCAGATCCGCAAGATCAACCTTGAGTTGGCAAGCGAGTACCTGCTGATGGCGGCAATGTTGATAGAGATCAAGTCGCGGCTTTTGCTACCACCGCGCAAGACCGCAGAAGGCGTGGAAGCTGAAGACCCGCGCGCTGAACTGGTGCGCCGTCTGATCGAATACGAAAAAATAAAGCTGGCCGCTGCGCGGCTGGACGAACTACCGCTGCTGGGCCGCGATTTTTTGCCTGCTCGGGTTGTTGTTGAACGCGCCGTACAGCCGCGCTTACCGCAAGTGCACGTGGGCGAGTTACACGCGGCCTGGCGAGACATATTGCGTCGCGTCAAACTCAGCCAGCACCACACCATTACCCGCGAGCAGCTCAGTGTGCGCGAACACATGAGCATCATTTTGCGTCTGCTTCAAGGCTGCAAGTTCGCGCTGTTCGAAGACTTGTTCGACGCTTTGCGGGGCCCGCAAGTGTTGGTCGTAACGTTCATCGCTTTGCTTGAGTTGTCACGCGAGCATTTGCTGGAGGTCACACAGGCCGAGGCGTTTGCGCCGATTTACGTGCGGCTGGTGTCTCGACCAGCTTGAGCGCGCTTTGGCTTGTGCGCGTTCTCGCGTCGATTCATGCGGGCGGCCGAGCAGCGTTGAGCACCTCTCGGGTGGCTTCGGCCGCACGCCGCGCCGCAGCCTGAAAATCAGCGCCCGAGCTGGCATACAGAACGTCCCGTGAGGA
>JAOTTZ010000452.1 GCA_029864165.1 Burkholderiaceae bacterium | reverse complement strand
CGAGCTTGTGACCGCAAGACATTGACGGCGACTGATGAATGCGGCCTACCAGCGTGCAATGGTACTCCCGTGGTACCCAACGTGGTCTTGGTTCCTTGCTTGGGCTATACGCGCGCGGGATTCCGCTTGGGCTACGGCGCAGGCTACTTTGACCGATGGTTGGCACTGCACCCGCACGTTACTGCCATCGGCGTGGCTTGGTCGGCCGCCGAGATGGGCGACAACATGTTCAAGCCCCAAGCCCACGACCAACCGCTGTTGCTGATAGCGACCGAGCGGGGGTTGGTGGAACTTCAGCGCAGGTTGTAAAACGCGTTGCGTCCCGGGTAACTTGCCACGTCGCCCAGGTCTTCCTCAATACGCAGCAATTGGTTGTACTTGGCGACACGGTCGCTGCGGCTCATCGAGCCGGTCTTGATCTGCCCGGCGTTGCTGCCCACGGCGATATCGGCAATGGTCGAATCTTCGGTTTCGCCGGAGCGGTGACTGATGACCGCCGTGTAGCCCGCGCGCTTGGCCATCTCTATGGCCGCAAAGGTTTCGGTCAGTGTGCCGATTTGGTTGATCTTGATGAGTATCGAGTTGGCGATGCGTTTATCTATACCTTCGCGCAAAATCTTGGTATTGGTAACGAACAGGTCGTCGCCCACCAGTTGCACCTTACCGCCCAGGCGTTCGGTGATGTGCTTCCAGCCGTCCCAGTCGTTTTCGGCCATGCCGTCCTCGACGCTGATGATCGGGTACTTGTCGCACCAAGTCGCGAGGATGTCGGTCCACTCTGGCGCCGTGAGTGTGAGGCCCTCGCCACTCAGAACGTACTTGCCTTCCTTACAAAACTCGCTCGCCGCACAGTCCAAACCGAGCGCGATCTGCGTGCCGGCAGTAAAACCGGCTTTGTCGATGGCCGCCAGGATGAGCTGGATCGCGGCCTCGTGGCTGGCCACGGTCGGTGCAAAACCGCCTTCGTCGCCGACGGCCGTGCTCATGCCTTTGTCGTGAATGATTTTCTTCAGCGCGTGGAACACCTCGGCGCCGTAGCGTACCGCTTCGCGAAAGCTGGGCGCCCCCACCGGAATGATCATCAACTCTTGCAAGTCGAGATTGTTATTGGCGTGCGCGCCACCGTTGATGACGTTCATCATCGGCACCGGCATCTGCATCGCGCCCGAGCCGCCGAAATACCGGTACAGCGGCAGGTTTGACTCTTCGGCTGCGGCACGCGCCACCGCCATGCTCACCGCCAGAATAGCGTTGGCGCCCAGGCGAGCTTTGTTGTCGGTACCGTCGAGGTCGATCAAGGTGCGGTCGAGGAAGGCCTGCTCCGACGCGTCCAGGCCGAGAACGGCTTCGGAGATCTCCGTGTTGACGTGCTCGACCGCATTGAGCACACCCTTGCCGAGGTAGCGCGCTTTGTCACCATCGCGCAGCTCTATGGCTTCGCGCGATCCGGTGGAAGCACCAGAGGGCACGGCCGCGCGCCCCATCACGCCGCTTTCGAGCAGCACGTCGCATTCGACGGTCGGATTGCCTCGGCTGTCGAGTATTTCGCGCCCTACGATATCAACGATGGCACTCATGCGTCACTCCCATTACTTAAGGTTGGAAACTGTATTCGAGAAAACCGTTCTTCTTGGTCACACGGTCGAGTGCGACCAAAGATTCGAGCAGCGTTTTCATGTGCTTCAGGGGTACCGCGTTGAGGCCGTCGCTGAGCGCTTTGGCCGGATTCGGGTGCGTCTCCAAGAACAGTCCGGCGACGCCCACCGCAATGGCGGCACGAGCCAGTACGGGCACGAACTCGCGCTGCCCCCCGCTACTGGTACCCTGGCCGCCGGGTAGTTGCACCGAGTGCGTGGCGTCGAACACCACCGGCGCCCCGCTCTCGCGCATGATAACCAGCGCACGCATGTCGCTCACCAGATTGTTGTAGCCGAAGCTCGCGCCTCTTTCACACGCGAGAAAACTGTCCTGCGGCAGGTTTCTCTCGCCCGCCGCTGCGCGCGCTTTGTCGATCACGTTCTTCATATCCCCCGGAGCGAGAAACTGGCCCTTCTTGATGTTCACCGGCTTACCACTTTGCGCCACCGCGCGAATGAAGTCAGTTTGGCGGCACAAAAACGCAGGCGTCTGCAAGACATCGACCACGCCGGCTGCCGCTGCGATCTCTTGTTCGCTATGAACATCGGTCAACAGCGGCACGCCAAGATTGCGCTTGACGTGGGCAAGTATTTCCAGCCCGCGCTCGCTACCCAGCCCGCGGAAGGACGCGCCACTCGAACGGTTGGCCTTGTCGTAGCTCGATTTAAAGATGAACGGGATGCTCAACTCGGCGGTGATCTCTTTGAGCGCGCCGGCAACGTCTATTTGCAGTTGCTCAGATTCGACTACGCACGGTCCCGCGATGAGGAAGAAGGGGTGCTCGATGCCGACATCGAAGCCGCACAGTCTCATGCCGACGAGTCGCGATCACGCGTCACGCCGCCACCTTCTCGCT
>JAOTTZ010000451.1 GCA_029864165.1 Burkholderiaceae bacterium | reverse complement strand
ACCTCCACCTGGTTGACCGGGCGCTGCTGCGAGTTGGCCGCTCACGGCTATTCGCGCGACGGCAAGCGCGACGACCCGCAAATCGTCTTCGGGCTGGTCTGTAGCGCCCAGGGTTGCCCGATTGCCGTCGAGGTGTTCAAGGGCAACACGGCCGATCCGGCTACGGTGGCCTCGCAGGTGGCCAAGCTCAAGGAGCGCTTTGGCATCTCCAGCATAGCCTGGGTGGGCGACCGCGGTATGCTGACCTCGGCGCGCATCGAGCGGGTGCTCAAGCCCCAGGGCATGGACTGGGTCAGTGCACTGCGTGCGCCGCAAATCGCACAGCTCGCCGACGAGCACGGGCCGTTTCAGCCCTCGCTGTTCGATGAACGCAATCTGTTGGGGCTAACCAGCCAGCACTTCCCCGGCGAGCGCCTGGTGGTGTGTCGCAACCCGGCGCTGGCCGAGGAGCGCGCGCGCAAGCGGCTGGAGTTGCTCGCTGCCACAGAGGCCGATCTGGCAAGAATAGTGGCGGCCACCCGGCGCGCGCGCAATCCGCTGCACGGCCAGGCGGCAATAGCCTTGCGGGTGGGGCGCGTGATCGGGCGGTTCCACATGGCCAAGCATTTCGAGATCTCGATCACCGAGACGACGCTGGGCTACCAGCGCAAGACTGAGGCTATCGCCGCCGAGGCTGCACTGGACGGCCTGTACGTGATCCGCACCAGTCTTACCGCAGACAAGCTCGATGCCAACGCCGCTGTGGCCGCCTACAAGAGCCTGGCTCATGTGGAGCGCGCGTTTCGCTCGATCAAAACGGTCGATCTGAATGTGCGCCCGGTGTTTCACTACAGCGAGCAGCGCGTGCGCGCTCACGTCTTCCTGTGCATGCTGGCCTACTACGTCGAGTGGCACATGCGCGAGCGTCTCAAGCCGATGCTGTTCGACGACGAGCAGCTCGATGAGGCCAACGCCGTCCGGGCCTCTGCGGTGGCCAAGGCGGTGCGCTCAGATCACGCCAAAGCCAAGGACGCTACCAAGACAGCCGAGGACGCAATACCGCTGCACAGCTTCAGGACTTTGCTCAAGGACCTCGCCACGCTGGCCTATAACGTCACTCACACGCAGCTCAACCCAGAGGTCAAGATCATCCTCACCACGCGGCCTACGCCGCTTCAATCCAAAGCCTTCGAACTGCTCGCACTCAACCCGGCTTGTACCCAGTAGCCGCACCTCCTGTGAACGAGAAGTTCAAGCGGGACGAGGACTTATGTTTCGCGGGGGACCAAAGTTCGGATTAGGGGGACATTCCACTCTCTCCTGGCCACTCCTCGCTCCGGCCTTGCTCGCGAGAAGTGGTCCGAAGTCCGCCAAGGCAGAGAATGGCATCGTTACATATCAATGGGTTACGCGCGGACGAATAACGCGGTTGATTTTTGGCATTGGTAGGCGGAGGAAACCGCCCCGATTTAACGAGTGAAGACTGGTCAAATTTCGACGACCACAACTCCGAAAATGCAGCCCGGGGAGGATGAGCCAGTGACTGAGGAAGGGACAGCATCTGTCACACTCCCACGCCAGTGCGCTTAAGATCGAAAGTCAATGGCAAAGTTGGCCAACGGCTCGCCGCCAATTCACACCCCCAAGCCGCTTTCCGATTTCTAACTAATGCACTCCGCTGGAACGTCTTGATCGAGGAATCGCAGATTCTCAACGCGCTGAAGCGACGACCCGATACCAATTGGTCTAATCCACCTTCGAGCCCACCCTAGTCACGGAAAGCGCAGGCGAAACAACGTGAGCTTGGACTTCGTTACCCTCGACGCCCTACGCGCCCACCACCCCGCGTGGCGGCTGTTGCGCTCTGACCATGCGCCGCTGGTGGCGAGCTTTCTGCATCGCATGTTCGTCAAGCCCAATGTGCGTGTGATGTCGGCGGCCGATCTAGCCGAGGCGTTGGAAGACGAGCTGTATGCTTTGCGTCAACAGTTGGGCGATGAGGCGTTCCCGAAGCCGGCGCTCGATTACCTCAACGACTGGGCAGCAATCGACAAAGGCTGGCTGCGCAAGTTCTATCGGCCCGGCACAGACGAGCCCCAGTTTGACTTGACCCCGGCCACCGAAAAGGCCATCGCCTGGCTGGGTCAGCTTTCGGAGCGCAGCTTCGTTGGCACCGAGTCGCGGTTGCTCACCTTGTTCGAACTGCTCAAGCAGATGAGCGAGGGTAGCGAATCCGATCCTGCCAAGCGCATTGCCGAGCTGCACAAACGGCGCGATGACATCGACGCCGAGATCGCGAGGGTGCTGGCAGGTGATGTTCCCCTGCTGGACGACACCGCGCTGAAAGACCGATTCCAGCAGTTCATGCAACTGGCGCGCGACCTGCTCACGGACTTTCGCGAGGTGGAGCATAACTTCCGAAAACTGGACCGAAACGTTCGGGAACGCATCGCACTGTGGGAAGGTGCTAAAGGTGCGCTGTTGGAAGAAATCATGGGCGAACGCGATGCAATCGG
>JAOTTZ010000035.1 GCA_029864165.1 Burkholderiaceae bacterium | reverse complement strand
TTCTCCGGCGGCGCGCAGGTAGGGCAGGGCCTGCTTCACCACCACCGTTTCGGCGGGCACCTTGCGGTGGCTGACGACGTAGACGAAGTTCAGGTTGCCGTCACCCACCTCAACCACCTCAAGATCGTCGAAGCCGGTAAAACGCTCCCGCATGGCGGGCACCGAAGCCAGATACCCAGCGAGGTTCGACGCAGTGAGCGGGTAGAAGTCCATAGTTGCCTTGTCCATTATGTCGAGGCCGAAAAGCCAGTGAATACTCCCCTCAAACAAGGGGGCGGTTGACGTTGAATTCCCCGCAAGCGCGGGATTGTCGCGTCACTTCATTCGATCCATAGTTGCCTTCAGCCCAGTAACGACGTTGTCGATGCGAAAACGCGGAAGCTAGCGAAGAGCCATGGCGGCGGCGCACTGTCGTGAACGTTCCGGTCTGACAAGTTCAGCCCGGTTTAGGTTTTCACGCGAGCAATCGCGGCTGACGCCATTCATTCTTCAAGACAGGAGCAGGCTATGCGGCTTTCTTTACTTTCCATAGCGATCGGCGCCTTGGCCAGCGTGCCCGCTTACGCGGTGCCAACGACGGTCAACTACAACGTGGATTTTTCTTCGCCAACCCAGAGCTTTTGGGGGCCGGGCAAGAGCGCGTCCAACTTCGGCATCAACAAGTTGCTGTTGGGCAATACCACTTTCGGTCTGCGGTTCCAGACCGGTGCCAGTACCGGAACCGTCAAGTCAAACTACAACAGCAAAATTTTGGTCGACTACGACGATGTGGCTCAAGCAGGACCGGTCAACTTGGCACTGGGCTTCCAGGGCGATAGCAACGGCGGCCACTTTGATACGATCCTCGGGGCTTTCGTCAAGGTTACCGCGTATTTCCCTGTGCTCGGAGCGTTTACCGTTACGAATCCCAACTACTCGCTGCAAACGAGTCGTACCTACACGCCTTCGCCGCCCGACAGCGTCTCAGACAGCGATTCATTCACCCCGGCCTCGACGGCAATCGGTCCATCCGTGCCTTTGGTCGGTTCCGCCCAAGCTGGAATCGACTATGACATCGTGCAAAACTCGACACACACCGTCAGCGGGTTGAACGGTATCGCCCGCGCCACGCACCAGGGTAACGGGCAAGTACGGTCGGCGCCTTTTTCTTTGGGCGCAACGGACTCCGTCTTGCTCGATCTTGATTCTCCCGGCCTCTGGGATGTCGAATTGACGAGCCTGTCGCTGAACAATCTGTTTTCGACCGATTTCGACCTCGCTGCAGTACCCTTCGCTCAGTACACCCTCGGGGGCGGTTGCGGTGATCCGGGCACAGATTCCGACAATGGTTTTTTCTGTGGTGGAGACGGTCGACTCGACACCACACTGGCGAGCCTCGATCTATTCTCGAATACGCCGTTTGCGCTGGCGATGCAGTCGAGCAATGCGCTTTCGAGCTTTCAAATCACCGTTGTACCGGAGCCAGCTATTTTCAACTTGATGGGCCTCGGCCTGCTTGGTGTGGGCGTCGTCGCCTGGCGTCGCAAGACGCCATGATGCGGTAAAAGCGCACAGCGGTTCGGAACACGAACCGCTGTGCCTCTTCCAGAAGCGACGGTCAGGGTCAAAGGCTGCCGCTTGACCTATTCATGCTATGTACATATACTGTCCATAGTGCTTTCCAGGAGTCATAGCATGACGGCAGCGGTAGAGCGCATCGTGGTCCAAGCCACAGCGCAGGAAAAGAGAGCCATTGTCGCCAAGGCCAAGAAGCTGGGCTTGGCGACCTCGGAGTTAATGCGACGTGGCGCCACAGCTTACGAGACGGCCGATGCCGACGAAGAGCTCGGCACGCTGGCCGACGCCGCCAAAGCAGCGGCGGATCGGGCTTGTGCGTCGATCGACGACTCGCTGGCCTTCATAACCGCCAGCAATCGTCGCATTGCGGCGATGGAGATGGCAGCGGCCAAGCCCACCACCGCTGTGCGGGCGGCAAGCCGCGCTGGGACCAGCGCGCGACGGGTCGCCTGATGGCGGTCGTAGACCGGGTCTGGGGCGCCTTGACCTCGATGATCAAACTCGAAGACAAGGTGGTATGGCAGAGCGAGGCGATCAAGTCTCAACAGTCCAAGATCGAGAACCTGACCGAGCGCGTGATCCGCCTCGAAGCTCAGCTTGAACTGCTCACCAGCGCGGGGATGGTCAAGCGGCTTGCGCGCAACTGACGGCGGGCAGGGCGCTATCGGCGCGCGAGCACCGGCGCCAAGGCGGCTCCCGTGTGACTACCGGCGGCAACCACTTGCTCGGGCGTGCCCGCAGCGACGACATCCCCTCCGCCGTCCCCGCCTTCGGGCCCGAGGTCAAGCACCCAGTCGGCCTCGGCGATTACATCCAAATCATGCTCGATCACCACTACGCTGTGGCCAGCATCGACCAGCCGGTGCAGCACGCGAACCAGCTTTTCCACATCGGCCATGTGCAGGCCGACGGTCGGCTCATCGAGCACGTAAAGCGTGTGCGGTGGCTTTTGACCACGACGCGTAAGCCCCGCGCTTGACGAACCCGGCACTTTCACCAGTTCAGTCACCAGCTTGATGCGTTGCGCCTCGCCACCGCTGAGCGTGGGCGAGGGTTGACCGATTGTGAGGTAGCCCAGGCCCACGTCTTTGAGCAATTGCAACGGGTGGGCAATGCTCGTCATGGCGGCAAAGAACTCCACCGCTTCGTCAACCTCCATCTTCAGCACGTCGCCTATGCTCTTGCCGCGCCAGCTCACGGCGAGGGTCTCGGCGTTGAAGCGCTGGCCGTGACAGGTCTCGCACAGCACTTTGACGTCGGGTAAAAAGCTCATGGCGATCGTCCGCAAGCCCTGGCCCTCACAGTCGGCGCAGCGACCGTCCCCGGTGTTAAAGCTGAAGCGCGCGGCGGCATAGCCCCGGGCGCGAGCCTCCAGCGTTTCGGCAAACAGCTTGCGTACGGTGTCCCAAAAGCCAATGTAAGTCGCGAGGCAGGAGCGCGGCGTCTTGCCTATGGGCGTTTGATCGACTTCGAGCACGCGCGCGATCGCCTCAAAGCCGGAGATGCTCGTGCAGCCTACCCATGTTGGGCGCGCGCCAGCAGTGATGGCGTCGCGGCCTGCCTTGGTCGCCCGCTGCGCGACCGCCGTGCGCACGTTGCTGAGCAGCACGTCGCGCGCAAGCGTAGACTTGCCCGAGCCACTGACGCCCGTGACCGCGACCAAGCGGCCTAGCGGCAGCGAGACGTCGAGCTGCTTCAAATTGTGCAGCGATGCGCCTTGGATGCAGAGCCAGTGCGTTACGCCCTCACTTGCAGTGCGCGTTCCAGCGAGCACGTCGAAACCGCTCGCCGCGGTCACCGCACGCCGCGTCTGCAACGGATGTGCAAGCGGGTGGGCCAGAAAGCGCCCGGTCAGCGAGTCTGGATGGCGCGCCAGTTCGGCGACGCTGCCCTGAGCCACCAAGCGCCCGCCTCGCTTGCCCGCCCCAGGCCCAATGTCGATGATGTGGTCGGCCCGGCGGATGGTGTCGTCATCGTGCTCAACCACCACCAGGGTGTTGCCCCTGTCGCTGAGCGACTTGAGCGCGTTGAGTAAGATTTTGTTGTCGCGCGGATGCAAGCCTATCGTCGGTTCGTCGAGCACGTAACACACGCCCTGCAGGTTGCTGCCCAGTTGCGCGGCCAGGCGTATGCGTTGCGCCTCGCCGCCGCTGAGCGTGGGCGCTGCACGGTCGAGCGTGAGGTAGCCCAAGCCAACTTCCTCAAGGAACGCGAGCCGGTTGCGAATTTCGGTGATGAGGTCGCGGCCGATTTCAGCTTCGCGCTGGCTCAAGCGTCCTGCGACTTGCAACCCCGTGATCCATAGCCGCGCGTAGCTCACCGAAGCCGCCGCGACTTTACTGATCGCACGGTTGTCGAAAGTGACCGAACGCGAACTGGCGTTCAAGCGCGTGCCATGACAGTCTGGGCAAGGTGTGTCGAGCACGCCTTCAACGGCAAGCTCTTCGGCAGGAAAACGCTGCTCGCGGCCTTTGTGATCGTCGTTCTTGATCGTGTCGTCGTACGCGCGGCGTTGCTCGCGCGTCAATGCCAGCCCGGTGCCGACACAGGTGGTGCACCAACCGTGTTTGCTGTTGTAGCTGAACATGCGCGGGTCGAGTTCGGGGTAGCTGGTGCCGCACGTCGGGCACGCGCGTTTGGTGGAGAACACTTTCACCGCGCCTATGGTGCCGGTCGGCGCCGCGGCTTGCATCGCAGGTGCCAGGCCGTCTAGCGGCGTGAGCAGATGCACCACCCCTTTGCCCAGTTCAAGCGCCTGCGCCAGCAACTTGCGCAGCGCGGTCTCGCTCTCGGCGGCGACGACGATATCGCCGACCGGCAACTCCAATGTGTGCTCCTTGAAGCGGTCAAGCCGCGGCCAGGGGTCGAGTGGCGTGAACTCGCCATCGACCCGCATGTGCGTGTGGCCGCGCGTCTTGGCCCAATAAGCCAGGTCGGTGTAAACGCCTTTGCGGTTGACCACCAGCGGCGCCAGCAAGCCCACATGCTCGCCGCGGTGGTCGCGCAGCAATTGCGCCGCAATGTTCTCCAGACTTTGCGGGCGCACGGGCGTGCCGTCCTTGGTGCAGTGCTGCGTGCCAAGCTTGACGTACAGCAGGCGCAGGAAGTGCCACACTTCCGTCGTCGTCGCCACCGTGCTCTTGCGCCCACCGCGGCTCAGGCGCTGCTCTATGGCGACGGTGGGCGGAATGCCATACACCGCATCGACCTCGGGCCGGCCCGCGGGCTGGACGATACTGCGCGCGTAGGCGTTGAGCGATTCGAGGTAGCGGCGCTGGCCTTCGTTGAACAGTATGTCGAAAGCAAGGGTGCTCTTGCCCGAACCGCTGACGCCCGTGATAACGCTGAATTTGCCGCGCGGGATGCTAACGTCTAGCGACTTGAGGTTGTGCTCGCGCGCATTGACGATGCGTATGACTTCATCGGCATCGCGTTGTGCCTTCCTGAACGCGCTCTGCAAAGGCACACCCTCTTCGACTCGATGACCGTGCAATGCGTGCTCGTAGTCGCGCAGCGCCTTGCCGGTGTGCGAACTGCCGTGTGCCATCACATCCTCAGGGGTGCCAAAGCACACCAGCTCGCCGCCAGCCCCGCCGCCTTCGGGCCCGAGGTCCACGATCCAGTCGGCCGAGCGCACCACTTCGAGGTTGTGTTCGATGACGATCAGCGAGTGCCCAGCGTTGAGCAACTTGCGCAGCGCGCGCATCAGCTTGGCGATATCGTCGAAGTGCAGGCCGGTGGTCGGCTCGTCGAACATGAACAAGCGGCCCTTCCTGGCCACGCTCTGCCGCGTAGCGGTGCGCTCCTGCACCGTCTCGGCCAAAAAGCCCGCGAGCTTCAGGCGTTGCGCTTCGCCGCCTGAGAGCGTCGGTACCGGCTGCCCGAGCTTCACATATTCCAAACCGACATCGACAATGGGCTGCAGCACGCGCAACACTGTGGGATCGTCGCGAAAGAGCTGCACGGCTTCGCTCACGGTGAGTTCCAGCACGTCGGCGACGCTGATGTCGCGCAGCACATCGCCGGGCAAGTGGCGATCTATCTTCACATCAAGAATCTCCGCCCGGTAGCGCCGGCCTTCGCAGTCTGGGCAGCGCAGATAGACGTCGGAGAGAAACTGCATTTCCACATGCTCGAAGCCCGAACCGCCGCAAGTGGCGCAGCGCCCATTGCCTGAGTTGAAGCTGAACGTGCCCGCGACGTAACCGCGCTGGCGCGCCAGCGGCGCTTGCGCAAACAACTGGCGAATCTCGTCGAACGCGCCGACGTAACTGGCCGGGTTGGAGCGCGCCGTCTTGCCTATGGGCGATTGATCGACGAACACCGCGTCGGTGAGCCAGTCCGCGCCCAGCAAGCGATCGTGCTGGCCCGGCGTTTCGGTCGGCCGACCAAAGTGACGTGCCAGCGCCGGGTAAAGCAAATCTTGCATCAGCGTGCTCTTGCCCGAGCCCGACACGCCCGTCACACACACCAAGCGTTGCAGCGGAAACTCGACCGTGATGTTCTTCAAGTTGTGCTCGCAAGCGCCCTCGACCACGAGCTTGGGCGTGCTGGCATCGACGTAGCGGCGTATGCCTAGGCCCACCTGCTTGCGCGCACCAAGATAGTCGCCGGTGAGGGTGTTGGCGCTGCGCGCCGCCGCTGGCGTTCCGTCGAAGACGATGCTGCCACCACGCTCACCGGGGCCCGGGCCCATGTCTATCAATCGGTCGGCGGCGAGCATCACCGCAGGGTCGTGCTCTACCACCACCAGCGTATTGCCAGCATCGCGCAGACGGTGCATGGCTTCGACGATACGGTTCATGTCACGCGGGTGCAGACCAATGCTGGGCTCGTCGAGCACAAACAGCGTGTTGACCAAAGAAGTGCCGAGCGCAGTGGTGAGGTTAATGCGTTGCACCTCGCCGCCGCTCAAGGTGCGGCTTTGGCGGTCTAGGGTGAGATAGCCGATGCCGACGCCGCAAAGGTACTTCAAGCGCGTGCGGACCTCCGTCAGCAAGAACTTGAGCGCATCGTCGAGCATGCTGCTTGGCAAGCTCAAATGCTCGAAGAAGTCGCGCAGCTGGTCGATCGGCAGTTGCATCAAATCGTGCAAGCCCAGCCCCGGCATGGCTTCGAGTTGCTCGCGCGACCAAGACACGCCCAAGGGCATGATTCGTTGCGACGGTGGCATGGCCTGGTCAGCATCGGTTTTGCTGCCCAAGCGCCACAACTGTGCCTCGAGCTTGAGCCGCGCGCCGCCGCAGACATGGCAAGTGGTATAGCTGCGGTACTTGGACAAGAGCACGCGGATATGCATCTTGTACGCCTTGGACTCCAGATACTCGAAGAAGCGCTTGATGCCGTACCACTGCTTGTTCCAGTTGCCCTTCCAGTCGGGTGCGCCGTCGATCACCCAATCGCGCTGGCCTTGAGAGAGTTGATTCCACCCGGCGTCGCGCGGAATGCCGGCTTCGCCTGCGTACTTCAGCAGATCATCTTGAATCTCCTTCCACGCCGGGGTTTGTATGGCCTTGATGGCACCATTGCGTAAAGTCTTGTGTGGGTTGGGAATGACCAAGCCATAGTCAACGCCGATCACGCGACCAAAACCGCGGCAGGTTTCGCAGGCGCCGACGGCAGAATTGAACGAAAACAATGCCGGCTGGGGCTCTGCGTAGCGCAAGTCGCTGTCCGGGCAGTGCAGGCCTGTGGAGTAGCGGCAAAGCAGTTGCCCCTCACCCTTGCCCTCTCCCGCTGTTGCGGGAGAGGGAGAGGGAGGGGCCAACACGTACACGTTCACCCGACCACCGCCTCGCTTGAGCGCGGTCTCGATGGCATCGACGACGCGCGCTTTGTCTGTGCCTTGCACGCGAAAGCGGTCGGCAACGACATCGAGCAGCTTGCGCTGGCCAGCCGGTGTCGCCACCTCGCGCTCGGCGTGGACGCGAGTGAAACCACTGACGCTCAGCCACTGTTGCACCTCTTCTGCCGAAGTGTTGGCGGGCAGCTCGACCGGGAAAGTCACCACCAAGCGCGGCTCATCGACTTGCGTGCGCGCCTGCAAATCGGCGTAGATAGACTCGGGCGTGTCGTGCCGCACGGTCTGCGCGGTTTGTTTGTCGAACAACTGAGCTGCGCGCGCGTACAGCAGCTTCAGGTGATCGTTGAGCTCGGTCATCGTGCCGACTGTTGAACGCGAGCTGCGGACCGGGTTGGTTTGGTCTATCGCTATTGCTGGCGGCACGCCGTCTACCCTGTCCACCGCAGGCCGGTCCATGCGATCTAGAAACTGGCGCGCGTAGGCGCTAAAGGTCTCGACGTAGCGCCGTTGCCCTTCGGCGTACAGCGTGTCGAACACCAGGCTGGACTTACCCGAACCGCTGGGCCCGGTCACCACCGTCATCTCGCCGATGCGCAGGTCCAGATCGAGGTTCTTGAGGTTGTGCTGTCGTGCACCGCGAACGCGGATGACGCCGGACATCGGGAGCCTTGTGCTAGAGCGAAGCCGAACATTCTAGGCAGGTGACGTGCGCGACGTGAGCCGCCCTCGGTTAGCATCTCAGCCCTATGCAACTGCCGTACGAACTACAACTGGGCTGGCGCTACACACGCACGGGGCGCGGCCACGGCAACGGTTTCATTTCGTTCATCTTCGGCGTCTCGACATTGGGCATTGCGCTGGGCGTGGCGGCGCTGATCATCGTGCTCAGCGTGATGAACGGCTTCCAGAAGGAGGTGCGCGACCGTATGCTGAGCGTGGTCGCGCATATCGAGGTGTATGACGCCAGTGGCGCCGCACTACCGGACTGGCGGGCCACGGCAGCGCTGGCGCAGCAAAACCCGCTGGTGACAGGCGCGGCACCCTTCATTGCTGCGCAGGCACTGATCGCTCGCGGCGACAACATGCGCGGCGCAGTGGTGCGAGGCATTTCGCCCTCAGACGAGGCCACCGTCACTGACTTGGCCGCCAAGCTCGAAAGCACCGTGCTGGCACAGCTCAGACCCGGCGGCTGGGGCATTGCTTTGGGCGTGGAGTTGGCGCATGCCCTCGGCGTTAAAGTTGGCGACAAAGTGACGATTGTTGCCCCCGGCGGACAGATCACGCCAGCTGGCGTGGTGCCGCGACTCAAGCAATTCGTGTTGGTGGGTACCCTCGACACCGGTCACTTCGAGTACGACAGCTCCTTGGCGTTAATTCATTTGGAGGACGCAGCGCGCCTATTCCGACTTGAGGGTCCAGCGGGCGTGCAGCTACGGCTAAAAGACTTGCACCAAGCACGCGACGTGACCGCTCAGTTGTCGCGCACACTCGGCCCGCAGCTCACCATCAGCGACTGGACGCGGACCAACCGCAACTGGTTCGCCGCTGTGGAGTTGGAAAAGCGTTTGATGTTCATCATCCTCACGCTGATTGTTGCGGTAGCGGCGTTCAACCTGGTCTCGACGCTTGTGATGACGGTGACTGACAAGCGTTCGGACATTGCCATTTTGCGCACACTTGGCGCCAGCCCACGCTCGATCATGAGCATCTTCATGATCCAGGGCGGCACAGCGGGTGTGGCAGGCACATTGGCGGGGATAGCGTTGGGGTTGGTGGTGGCGTTCAACATCGACGTGATCGTGCCCACGCTTGAAAGCTTGCTGAGTATGAGTTTCCTGCCCAGCAGCGTGTACTTGATCAACCGCATGCCCAGCGACCCGCAGAGTACGGACATCGTGCCTATCGTCTTCATATCGTTGCTGTTGTCTTTCTTGGCAACGCTCTACCCGAGTTGGCGCGCGAGCCAGGTGCGGCCAGCCGAAGCGCTGAGATATGAGTGAGGCGTCGCGTGACGTCGTTCTGCGTTGCATCGCGCTCGACAAACAATTTCACGACGGCAACATCGACGTGCATGTGCTGCGAGGCGTCAACCTTCAGGTGCATGCAGGCGAAACACTGGCTGTTGTCGGAGCCTCGGGCTCTGGTAAGAGCACGTTGTTGCACTTGCTGGGCGGTCTTGATACGCCGAGCTCAGGTAAGGTCGAACTCAAGGGCCGCGACTTGGCAAGCATAGATGCCACGAAACAGGGCGAGTGGCGCAACCGGTATCTTGGCTTCGTTTACCAGTTCCATCATTTGCTGCCTGAACTCAGCGCGCTCGACAATGTCGCCATGCCGCTGCGCATCCGCCGTGTGACGATGGCGGCCTCGCGCGAACGTGCTCGGAACACGCTCGCGCAAGTAGGGTTGGCAGACCGCGTTGCGCACCGCCCGTCCCAACTCTCGGGCGGGGAGCGCCAGCGCGTCGCTATTGCGCGTGCACTGGTTGCCCGGCCAGCGTGTGTGCTGGCCGACGAGCCTACGGGTAACCTCGACCGCGCGACAGCGCAAGGCGTATTCACAGTCATGTCGCAGCTCGCGCGTCAACAAGGCACTGCCTTCGCTCTGGCCACGCACGACGAGGCGCTGGCCGCGCG
>JAOTTZ010000450.1 GCA_029864165.1 Burkholderiaceae bacterium | reverse complement strand
GCCGATTTTTTGAAAAAACTCAAGCCGAACGTGCAAGTTCTGATCAGCGACCCGAGTTGGGAGAACCATCGTGCGCTGTTTACCCACGCTGGGTTCAGCGTGGGTACTTATCCTTACTACAACCCGATCCGACGCGGCATCAACTTCGCCGGCATGTTGTCCGCTTTGGACGCTGCTGCCACCGGCACTATCGTTGTGCTGCATGCTTGCTGCCACAACCCCACCGGCTACGACATCACGTCCGAGCAATGGGGGCAGGTGGCGCAGGCAGTGAAGTCGCGCGGGCTGGTGGCGTTTCTAGACATGGCCTACCAGGGCTTTGGCGCCGGCATTGCCGAAGACGGTGCCGTGATCGGGCAGTTCCTGTCTTCGGACGTAGACTTTTTTGTCGCCACCAGCTTCAGCAAGAGTTTCTCGCTCTATGGTGAGCGGGTCGGCGCCTTGAGCGTGGCGTGCCAGAGCAAGGAAGAGGTTGCGCGCGTGCTCAGCCAGTTGAAGGTGGTGATACGCACCAATTATTCCAACCCGCCGACGCATGGTGCCCAGGTTGTCGCCACGGTGCTGAACACGCCTGCGCTGCGCAGCCTTTGGGAAAGCGAGTTGGCCGGAATGCGCCTGCGCATCAAGCGCATGCGCGCGGCGCTGCACGACAAACTCAAGGCGGCGGGAATCAAGCAAGACTTGAGCTTCATCACCCGCCAGCAGGGCATGTTCAGCTACTCGGGCCTGAACCAAGAACAGATGCAGCGCCTGCGGGCCGAGTTCAGCGTTTACGGTGTTGACTCAGGGCGGATCTGCGTCGCGGCGCTGAATCACAACAACATTGATTCGGTGGTGCATGCCATTGCGCAAGTCAGTTGAGGGGCTGAGGCCACGGCGCCGGTGAGCACAACCGAGTCCGGCACCAGTGATCTGGCGGCGCGCATCCACGCCGCCTTGCCGCAGACGCAGTGCACGCGCTGCGGCTATCCGGACTGCCGCGCCTACGCACAGGCGATTGCCGAAGGCACGGCGGCCATCAACCAATGCCCGCCGGGAGGCGCCGAGGGTATTGCGCGGCTGGCCGCGATCACTGGCCAGCCGGCCGTTGCGCTCAACCCTGCTCACGGCGTCGAGGTGCCGCTGCGGTTGGCCTTGATCGACGAGGACTGGTGCATCGGTTGCACGCTTTGCATCAAAGCTTGTCCGGTGGATTGCATCGTCGGTGCCCCGAAGTTGATGCACACCGTCGTCAGCGAGCAATGCACCGGCTGCGAGCTGTGCCTGCCCGTTTGCCCAGTGGATTGCATCTCTATGGTCGATGTCAGCTCACCGCGCACCGGTTGGGCTGCTTGGAGCACCGAGCAGGCGGCGCAGGCGCGTGAGCGCTATGCAAGCCATCAACAGCGCACTCTGCGCGACCAGATAGAAAGCGACGAGGCGCTGGCCGCCAAGGCGCAAGCCAAGCTCGACCATCTCGAATCCGATTCAACGCCCGCCGACCCCTCGCTGCTCGACAGCAAACGCGCCATCATCGATGCTGCGCTGGCGCGCGCCAAGCAGCGCCGTGGCAAGTAACCGCATGAACGCGGTGAACATCGCGGCGTTCTTCGCCACGCTCAAGGCGGCCAACCCGCATCCCCGAACCGAGTTGGAGTACGGCAATACGTTCGAGTTGCTGGTGGCCGTTGTGCTTTCGGCGCAAGCGACCGATGTGGGCGTGAACAAGGCCACGCGGCGATTGTTTCAGGTTGCCAACACACCGACGAAGATGCTGTCGCTTGGAGCGGAAGGTTTGATCGAGTACATCAAGACCATAGGCCTGTTTCGCAGCAAGGCCAAGCACCTGATAGAGACTTGCCGCATCCTGGTTGAGCAACATGGCGCTGAAGTGCCGCGCACCCGCGAGGCATTGCAAGCGCTGCCGGGAGTCGGCCGCAAGACCGCCAACGTGGTGCTCAACGTCGCCTTCGGCGAACCCACGATCGCTGTCGATACGCACATCTTTCGCGTCTGCAATCGCACGGGCCTGGCGCCCGGCAAGACTGCGCTGGAAGTCGAATCCAAACTGCTGCGGCGTGTGCCCAATGAGTATCTGGCCCACGCACACCATTGGCTGATTCTGCACGGCCGCTACGTGTGTCAGGCGCGCAAGCCGTTGTGCTGGAAGTGCCAGGTCGCCGCGCAGTGCGGCTTCAAGCCGAAGACCTTGGCACCATGAGGCGCGCCACGGTCGCCCTCTTTCTGATGGCGTCGGCCGCGTTGGTGGTTGCTGCGCCGGTGACGGTGATCGACGACGCGGGCCATACCTTGACCTTGCCGCATCCCGCGCAGCGCGTCATTGCCCTGGCGCCGCATCTGACCGAACTGGTATTCGCGGCCGGAGGCGGGGACAAGATCGCCGGCGTCATCCGTTTCAGCGACTACCCTGCCGCGGCTCAGGCCTTGCCGCTGGTCGGCGACGCTTTTGCCCTCAACCTTGAGCGCATTGCACAACTCAGGCCCGATTTGGTGCTGGTCTGGCAATC
>JAOTTZ010000449.1 GCA_029864165.1 Burkholderiaceae bacterium | reverse complement strand
AACTCGGGCCAGCCATCGGCCGCGGCCGAAGCGGCGAAAGCCGCTTGCTGCAGTACCGGCACGCGCCGGATGAGGCCCAAACCACGCACGCCTGGGAACTCCTTATCGATGTTGCGCGAACGGGCGTACCGAATGAATTGCTCACGCTTGAGCTCATCCCACCCTACCGCCAGGGCCATGCCTCGGGTTCCAATCAGGCCCAGCTCCAGCCTGCGCATCAGCTGCAACACGACTTCGCCCATGCGCTGCGTTTCGGCATTGACGACTGCTAGCAGGTGAGTCTCGTTGAAGCGCTGGTGCTGCCGCACAGCCGCGGCGGTCAATGCGAGGCCGAGTGCCACGGCGAGCCATACGATGATCAGCCGCGGAGCAAGCGCACGCCGTGTTGCGTGCGCTGACTTCATGCCGCCGCCTGATTTTTCTGCACACCCTCAGTCGAAAGCGCTTCCCATACGCATTGGTGAGCGGATGGATAAATCACCAGCATTTGTGTATCAGCTTCTGCCGGGTTGGCGGTACAGACTCGATTGCGGCCCGACCGTTTGGCGACGTAAAGCGCCTTGTCCGCTTTAGCCAGCAAGCGGGAACCAATAGCCGCTGTCTCGTCGTCATGGTCCTGCAAGGCGCTGGGCCCGATTTCATGACGATCACTGATGCCGCTATACAGCGCCAACCCCATGCTGATGCTGACCCGAGCGTCGGTAGCAATACCGTGATGAGCCAAGTTGAGGGCTGCTACGGTGTTCATGACGCGCACGGCCACCAAAGCCGAGGATTCCAACGAAGTTTGCGGCAGAATCAGCGCAAACTCTTCGCCCCCAATTCGAGCCACCAAGTCCGATGGGCGCTGACAAGCCGTGACGAGAGCCCGTGCGATGGCACACAGACAGGCATCACCTGCGGGGTGGCCATAGTGGTCGTTGTAGAGCTTGAAATGGTCGACATCAACCAGGCCTAGGGTAAGAAACTCGCCCCTGCGTTGCGCGATTTGAATTTCTTTGCGCAATATCGTGTCGAAGTACCGGCGATTGGCCAGGCCCGTGAGAGCGTCTTCGGCAGCCGTTTGCCGCAGGGCATCCCCCATTTGCTTGACTTTGAGCTGCGTCTTGACCCGAGCACGTACTATGGACCTCTGCACCGGCTTGGCAATAAAGTCTGCTGCGCCATGGTCAAAGCCCGAAACCTCAAACTCAGGTGCATCTTGTGCGGTGACGAAAATCACAGGAATGTCGGCCAACTCTGCGTCTTCCTTAAGTTGAGCGCAGACGTCGAAACCGTTCATGTCGGGCATGTTGGCGTCTAGCAGCACAAGGTCTGGATGGCGTTGGCGTACCATGGCCAAGGCCTCCAAGCCGCTGGTGCACACGTAGATTTCTCCCAAGTCTGACAACATTTGCGCCAGCACTTGAATTTGTTCCGGCTCATCATCAACGATCACGATGGAGGCGCTCATGGGTTCTGTCGCAATAACGGCGTAAGGACCAGCGAAACCGTAAATTAGCGGTGGATCAGTAAGCCAGGCTGTAGAACTGGGCAGCTGCGGACGCGGTTTGCCCTCCGGGGCAGTCGAGCTGCCCCTTGCGAATCATGTGCATTGCTTCGATCCGGGCGAGCAGGACGCGCGCACAGCGCAAGGACTTGAACCCCAGCATTGGCCGAACGATTCGTTTGATCGCCCTGTGATCTTGTTCGACGATGTTGTTGAGATACTTGATCTGGCGCATCTGGATGTCAGCGCCGGAGTCTGCCTGAACGCTTTCGATAGCTGCCGCGCTAGCTCCACTCTTGTCGATGGTGATTTTCTCGGGTACGCTGTGTAGATGCATGGCACGCCCCAGAAAGCAACGCGCCGCAGCGCGGTCGCGCTTGGCGCGAAGCAAAAGCCGATTATCCCACCGTCCCGATCGACGGCCCTGTACAGGTACTTCCATTGGCCAAAGACTTTGACCTAGGGGTGAGTAGACCCAAGGAATTTCACCCGGAGTCTCTCGCAGAACCGTGCGTAAACCTCTCGATTTACACGGCTCCCGTTATCCAACCTGTACCTCACGAAACTGCCAGTGCTCGAACTGTCGCGGGTAAGCCTTCTTCATCTTGTGCAACCACTCTTCACTCCGCCGCTTGTGCCGTCGCAGTGTTTTGTCCTTGCGCTGAGGCCAGCGCACAAGCTTTCGGTCTAAATACCGACATAACCCGTGCGTGGCTGTCCGATGGAAAGCCCCGTAGTAGTTCCACCACCCTCGTATCGTTGGATTACATTGCTCGGACAATGCGACCAGTGGCTTTGACGTTTGGCTATGCAACCGCCACCCCCGCACCCTCTGCCGCATCCGTTTCAAGGCAGCCGGACTGACGCCGGGCAAAAAGCCCGTAGAGATTCGCCCATGCTTGGTCCGTACTCTTCGCGGACAAAACATGAAGCCCAGAAATGTGAAGCTCACATTCGGGTAGGGTTGAGTGCGGCTTCGGTCCTTGCAGTACACGATCTTTGACTTCTCCGAATGCATCG
>JAOTTZ010000448.1 GCA_029864165.1 Burkholderiaceae bacterium | reverse complement strand
TCCATCTGACGGGCCAAATACTGCCGTGCGCGCAGGTCTGCCAAATTGAGGCGGTTCTCGTTGACGAGCATGGTTTGGTGTTTCATCCAGAGCTGCCAGGCTTCCTGACTGATATGGTCATAGATTTGCTTGCCCAATTCGCCTGGATAGGGCTGAAACTCCAACCCAGCGGCTTCTTTCTTGAGATGGGCGCAGTTCACGGTGCGTGGCATGGCAGGAGTCCTTGGTAGAAAACGGGTGGGGCACTTCGGTCGGTTGGCTGGTGGTTGCTGCGACCACAGGATCTAAGTGAGCTTTTTCACGAGTATTTGCGAGCGACGGTCCCAGTTGTACTTGCGTTTGCGTGCCTCTGGCAAGAAGTCGGGGCCGACCTGTGCGAAACCGCGCTTGATAAACCAATGCATGGTGCGTGTTGTCAACACGAAGATGCTGTCAAGCGTCATTGCACGGGCGCGTTGCTCGATCCGCTTCAACAAGCGCTCACCGTCACCCTGGCTTTGCACCTGGGGTGAGACCGTGAGCGCGGCGATCTCGGCCGTGCGGGCCTCCGGATATGGGTAGAGCGAGGCGCAGCCGAAGATTACGCCATCGTGCTCGATCACGATGTAGTGCCCAATGTCGCGCTCGATCTCGGTGCGGTCTCGCTTGACCAAGGTGCCGTCGAGCTCAAAAGGCTCTATCAACTGCAAGATGCCGCCAATATCGTCCGCGGTGGCTTCGCGCAGGCTCTCCAGTTTTTCATCCACCACCATGGTGCCGATGCCGTCGTGAGTGAAAATTTCCATCAGCAGCGCGCCGTCGATCGCGAATGGCAAAATGTGTGAGCGTTCGACGCCGCCATGACACGCCCTGATGCAATGCTGCAGATAAAACGCGGTGTCGGTGGGCTGGGTGGGGTTAGGCAGGCTTGCGAGCAGGCGCTCGGCGTCGGCCAACGCCAGTTCGGTATCGATGGGGCTCTCGGGGTCGGCAAGGTTCTCGCGAACACCGCGCACTTCGGTCAGAAACAATAGCTTGTCGGCCTGCAAGGCGATGGCAGTGCTGGTGGCGACGTCTTCCATCGTCAGGTTGAAAGCCTCGCCGGTGGGCGAGAAGCCAAACGGCGACAGCAGCACGACAGCGCCAATGTCGATCAAGCGTCGCATGGTGCTCGCATCGACTTTGCGCACTTGGCCGCTTTGCAGAAAATCAACTCCGTCAACGATTCCCACTGGCTGCGCAGTCAGAAAGTTGCCCGATACCAAGCGCACGGTCGCGTTTGCCATCGGTGTGTTGGGCAGTCCTTGTGAGAATGAGGCTTCGATTTCAAAGCGCAATTGCCCAGCGGCTTCTTGCGCGCAATCGAGTGCTACCGGGTCGGTAATGCGCAGGCCGTGGCTGAACTTTGAGATATGACCCTTGGCGTGCAGTTGTTCATTGACCTGCGGGCGAAAGCCGTGCACCAACACGAGTTTGATCCCCATCGCGTGCAGGATCGCCATGTCCTGCACAAACAGGCTGAGCTTACCGGCGGAGATCAACTCGCCCGCAATCGCCACGACAAAGGTCTTGCCGCGGTAGGCATGGATGTACGGCGCAACCGAGCGAAACCAGGGAACGAAAGTATGGGGAAAGACAAGGTCCATGGAGGGGTGAGCGCTGCTTACGATCAACCAGGATTGTGCAGTATCGATCCACGGCTTCTAACGTGACGTTGGGTTGGTCCGTTGATAATCTTTCCTTCGTGAACATACTTGCCGAGCCGCAGATTTGCTTTCCAGCGGCGCTGCCGATCTCAAGCCGCCGAGATGAAATCGCGCGCGCGCTGGTCGATCACCAAGTTATCGTCGTTTGTGGGGAAACCGGTTCGGGCAAGACCACGCAGTTGCCCAAGATCGCGTTGACGCTGGGCCGCGGCAAAGGCAGGGCAGCAAACGGCACCGGCAAGCTGATCGGCCATACCCAGCCGCGGCGCATCGCCGCTTCCAGTGTGGCCAAGCGCATTGCGCAGGAGCTGAATTCGCCGCTGGGCGAAGTTGTCGGCTTCAAGGTGCGCTTTCAAGACCGACTGTCGCCGAGGGCCAGCATCAAGCTGATGACTGATGGCATCTTGCTTGCGGAGACGCAAAGCGACCCGCTGCTACTGGCCTACGACACCTTGATCATCGATGAGGCGCATGAGCGCAGTCTGAACGTCGACTTCCTGCTGGGCTACTTGTGCCGACTTCTGCCGCGGCGCCCCGACTTAAAGGTAGTCGTCACTTCTGCGACCCTTGACGCTGTGCAATTCGCAAAGCATTTCACCGGTGCGCAGGGCCCGGCGCCCGTGATTCAGGTCTCGGGGCGCCTGTTCCCGGTCGAGCAACGGTGGCGGCCGTTCAGCGACAAGCGCGAACCCGACCTGAATGCCGCCATTGCCGACGCGATAGACGAATTGTGGCAATGCGGCACAGGCGACGTACTCGTCTTTCTCCCCGGAGAGCGTGAAATTCGCGAAGCGGCCGAGCACCTGCGCAAACACGTTGCCAGTGCGCA
>JAOTTZ010000447.1 GCA_029864165.1 Burkholderiaceae bacterium | reverse complement strand
TACCCCGCTAATGGCTTATACGCCACGGGGACATGCGGCACACAATCGGTTCGACTCAATCCACGTAAAGCGACCGATGGAGACTTTGACCGCCTTACCGTCGGGCTCTGCTATTGCACTTCCCCCGACGGTAACATTTCGCACGCCCAAGCCTAACGGGAGCTACATGCGCACGCCCAGCGCGGGCGCAGACCTGCATCCGGCCTGACCGGACCCCACGGCGAGGCCACTGGTGCAAAAACGGCGCGATCCCGGTATCGAACCCACTGCGTCCAAGGCGGCAGGACGCTCGTGGCACGCCGCCACGTCAAAAACCCCTTCGGAGCAGGTTTCCGTGCCGGGGCTCGACGAGGGTGGTGACGACGCGCTGCTGCACGCTTTGGTCTGGTTGACGCGCTACCACGGCAGCGAGCGCTCTGCAGAGTCGTTGCTGGCAGGCGCCCCACTGTCAGGCCCGATCAAACCCGACCAGGCGACGCGGGTGATGCAAGATGCAGGCTTCAACGCCGGGCTGATTGAGCGTGGCTTATCCGACCTGCACGACTTGCTGCTGCCAGCGGTGTTGCTGCTGAAAAACGGCGACGCGTGCATCGTGGTGCGGCGTGAGCTGGATCCAAGCGGCGGTCCGACGCGTTTCGACGTCGTGATGCCAGGCCCCGAGACGCAAACCTGCAAAGCGCTGGAGGCCGAACTGCTGGCCGAGTACACCGGCTATGCCCTCGTCGCAACACCGCGCGCGCAGGAGAAAGAGCAAGTCTCGGGCGACAACAGGCTGCGTGACCCCGCTAGCCATTGGTTGTGGGGCACGCTGCGACGTTTTGCACCGTACTACCGTTCGGCGTTTATTGCCGCAACGCTCAGCAACGTGATGATGCTCGTGACCGGTCTGGTCACCGCTGTCGTCTTCGACAAGGTAATCCCCCACCAGGCTTTTGTCACCCTGTGGGCGTTGGCCACCGGCGCGTTCATGGCACTGGTTTTTGATCTCGTGGCGCGCCAGTTACGCAGTCACTTGATCGATACCGCTGGCAAGAAGGCCGACCTCATCATCGGCTCGTTGCTATTGCGGCAGACGTTGGGTGTGCGTATGGAACACAAGCCTGAGTCGGCGGGTACGTATGCACACCAACTGGCGCAGGTAGAAGTCGTGCGCGACTTTTTCACTTCGGCCACGCTGTCGGCGCTCACCGACCTGCCTTTCGTCCTGATGTTCGTGGCCATGACTTTCTTTATCGGCGGGCCCCTCGGCTGGGTGTTGCTGTTGGCGATACCCATCATTCTCGGGCTGGCCGTATTGATGCAAAGCGCGCTGCAGCGCGCCATGAGGAACAGCTTGAACCACCAGGCTGAACAACAAGGCGTGCTGGTGGAAGCGGTAGAGGGGCTGGAAGACCTCAAAGCCGCCGGCGCACAGGGGCGCTTTTTGCGTCGCTACGAGGAAGCGACAGCGGCGTATGCCAGTTCCGCGCTGCGCGCCCGCTATATGTCGAGCTGGGCCAGCAACGTCACGGCAATATCGCAGCAGGCCATTACCCTAGTAATGTTGGTGTGGGGTGTTTACCTGATCAAGGACGGTTTGGTCACCGGGGGAGCGCTCATCGGCGCGGTGATGTTCTCGGCCCGCGCCGTCGCACCGCTGGGCAGCGTGGTCAGCCTGGCCACGCGCTACCAAGGCGCCCGCGCCGCCATGGCGGTGCTCGACCGTCTGATGAACCTACCTACTGAGCGCGAGCAAGGGCGCAGCTACGTCGCCCAGCAAAACATCACGGGCCGCATCGGCCTGCACGAAATCGGGTTTGCCTATCCGAAAACGGGGCATGAGGCCGCGCCCCGAGTGCTCAAGGGCGTCACGCTCAAATTCGAGCCCGGCGAACAAGTGGCGATACTGGGCCGGATCGGCAGCGGCAAGTCCACCGTGCTGCGCCTGCTGGCCGGACTGTACCTGCCCAGCGAAGGCAGGGTCGAGGTAGACGGTGTTGATTTACGGCAGATCGACCCTGCCGACTTTCGCAGCAAGATTGGTTTTGTGTCGCAGGAACCTCGATTGTTCAAGGGCAGCCTGCGTGAGAACGTGTTGATGGATCGCGCCGGCCTTGACATGGCTCGATTGACCGATGTGGCACGCCTGACAGGGCTCGACCGCGTGGTCGCCTCCCACCCGCAAGGCTGGGAACTCTCGGTCGGCGAAATGGGCAGCCTGTTGTCGGGCGGACAGCGCCAGCTCGTGGCGCTGGCGCGCTGCCTCGTCACGCAGCCGCAGATTCTGCTGATGGACGAGCCAACCAGCTCGATGGACGCGCAGTCTGAGATGCTGTTCCTGCGGCAACTTGCAGAGGCGGTCGGCAAGCGCACGCTGATCGTGGTGACGCACCGGCCTGCGGTGTTGGAGTTGGTCCAGCGCGTGGTCGTGCTCGATGCCGGCAAGGTAGTACTGGACGGACCCAAGGCGCAGGTACTGGCCGCGCTCTCAGGGGCCAAGCCGGTAACTACCCAGAACCCTGCTGGCGCCGCCGCA
>JAOTTZ010000446.1 GCA_029864165.1 Burkholderiaceae bacterium | reverse complement strand
CCATGGTGTCGGTGCGGAGTGTGCACGATGGCCGCCAGGCGATGGCGAGGTGGTTTCTTGGTTGGTGGCGCGTTGTTCACTTTGGCGCGGTGATCTTGGTACTGTTGCTATCGCCATCGACCTACACGCCGGCGAACCGTTTGGCAATCGCCAAGCATGTTTACACCGCCACGGCGCCGATTCTGTTGTCGTTCACAGTGCTGACGGCGCTGGCCAGTGTGGTGCTGATTCGCATAGTGGTGGTCACAGCCTCTAGCTACGGCTTGTCGCAGTACGCGCTGGGAATGGTCGTGCGGGTGCTTGTGTTGGAGCTGATACCGCTGACCGCCGCCTTGTTCGTCGCGCTGCGTTGCACCATACCCAGCGGGGTAGAGTTGTTCGAGATGCGGCGTCGTGGCGATCTCGACGCGCTGCGGCGGCAAGGCGTTGACCCGATGTGCACAGAAGCGCTGCCGCGGGTAGTGGCAGGGGCGTTTTCTGTTGTGACGCTCGCGTCCGTGAGCTGTGTAGTGTCCCTGGTGCTGGCCTATCTGGTCGTGCACGGGTTCACGCCCTGGGGACTTGCAGGCTACACCCGCACCGTGGGCCAAGTCTTCAGCCCGGTGGTGACGACAATTTTTTCCCTCAAAACAATTTTCTACAGTTTGGCTGTTTCGATGATCCCCATGACTTCGGGCCTTTACGATTTACCGCCGACTCGGTCTAGGACGAGTACCGAACTGCAGGGATTGGTTCGCCTGTTCGTAGTGATTTTGCTGGTTGAAGTAGCCTCCCTGGTGGGAAACTACTATTGACGTCGATGACACATCGTTTATGAACGCAACGGCCGAATCCCCTACAAGCGCTGCCCACTTGGAGTTCAAGGCTGCGCTGCTCCTGGTCTTGACGCTGCTGCTGATAGGCGGCGCAGTGCTGTATTTGATGTACGCGCGCGGCGTGTTCGAAAAGACCCAACAACTGGTGCTGCTTGCCGACAATTCGGAAGGCGTGGTGGTCGGGATGGACCTCACGTTCTCGGGCTTTCCGGTCGGCCGCGTACGCCGCATTGAGTTGGGCCAAGACGGCAATGCGCGCATCATTGTCTATATACCGCTCAAGGATGCCCGCTGGCTGCGGGAGTCCAGCGTGTTTACTTTGGTGCGTGGCATGCTCGGCAATACGCAACTGCGCGCATACAGTGGCATTTTGAGCGACCCGCCGTTGCCCGACGGCGCAGTGCGCACCGCGCTGCAAGGAGATGCCACTGAAGAAATTCCACGCCTGGTGGCTGCCGCGCGCGATGTCGTCAACAACCTCAACGTCTTGACAGCGCCAGGCTCGTCGCTCAGCGAGAGTGTCGGCAATGTCAAGGCGGTGACTGAAAAGCTCAACGGCCCGAGTGGCGCGCTGGGCGTGTTACTGGGCAACGAGGCCGATGCCCAGAAAGCGATTGCGGCGCTGGACCGTACCAACGCACTGTTGGCCAGAATCGACGGGCTGGCTGTCAAGGCCGAGGCACAGATTTTCGGCTCGGACGGTGTGATGCACGAAACACGAGACGCCATCGTCCTGCTCAAGGCGATCCTGAGCGACGCTCGCGCCAGCTTGAAAAAGGTCGATGCCGTTTTGCAAGAGGCTCAAACCGTGGCTGCCAACGTGCGCGTGGCCAGCACCGACCTCGGTGCATTGCGTGCGGATGTCGAGACCAGCTTGCGCAAGGTGGAGCACCTGGTCAACGAAATCAACCGCAAATGGCCGTTTGCGCGCGACATGGAGTTGAAACTCCCATGAATTGCTCACTGCTCGTGTCGCGTCTCATGCCGGGCATCGCCGTAGCGGTTTTCCTGGTGGCATGTGCCAGCGGCCCGCCGCCACGCGATTGGCAAATGAATGCCAAAGGTTCGCTAGAACGTGCGTTGAACGCCTACCTCACGGGCAATGCGCGCGTGGAGGTCCAAGAGTTTCAGCGGGCGCGCGGCGAAATTGCCAAAACCGGGCGCGCCGATTTGCTGGCCAGGGCCGAGCTCATGCGGTGTGCCGCCCGTGTTGCCAGTCTTGAATTTGATGAATGCGAAGGTTTCGTCAAACTCAGGGCCGACACGGACTTGCCGGAGCGTGCATATGCCGACTATCTGGCGGCACGTATCAGTCCGCAAGACGTTGCTTTGTTGCCGCCACAACACCGTGAGGTTGCGGCGGCCGGCTCAGCAGCCGCTGCCGCACTGCAACGCATGCAAGACCCGCTATCCAAGCTCGTGGCGTGCGGCGTACTGTTTCAGTTTGGGTGGGTGGACGACAGGGTTGTTGCGTTGGCTGTCGATACCGCATCCGCGGAGGGCTGGCGGCGTCCGCTGCTTGCTTGGTTGCATGTGCAAGCTCGGCGCGCGGCGGCGGCCGGCGATATTGACGCTGCCGAGCGTCTGCGCCGGCGTATTGGATTGGTACAGGGCGATGCTGAGTTCGGAATCACCGCACCGTGAGTGGTTGTGTTAACTGGTCCTAGGCGAGCCGCAGCTGCTGCAAAGAAGCAAATGCGGTG
>JAOTTZ010000445.1 GCA_029864165.1 Burkholderiaceae bacterium | reverse complement strand
GCGCATAAAGAGTTTTTTGCCCGACTGCTGCCGGCCCATTCGGAGGCGCTCAGGAACAAGGGACAAAGCGAACTGGATCGCAACCTACTGGCCAAGCAACTCGAAGCGGTGTTCAATGCACCGGTTCCCAGTGGTGCTCAACACGTCCCGGTCGGTGCTACTTCAGCGTTCGACGGTGCAACGATCGAGAACCAGTTCTCGGCCGAGGAGGCTCTGCAAATCGGGTTGGTGCCAGAAGCCGCAGTCGATTGGAACGGCAGCATCGACATAGACCTCGGCGCTGACGAGCAAGAGCAGGCTGAGGCCGTTGATTCGCCGAAGGAGCAGGAGCAACTCGACCTGGGCCAGGGCCTGAACCTCAACACCCACCCCGAGGAGCAGGTTGAACCGTCGCGCGGGTTGGCATTGATGGACTATATGAAAGTCGGTATTGCCTACCAGATGCACTTGAAAGACAACTGGGAAAAAGTGCGTTTGACCTATGTCAGCAAGGGCCGCGGCTTCTTTGTATTCACGCACGGCAAGACGCACCAGGAGACCATCTCGCTGACAGCGCGCATGCTCGCCCGCATGTGTGAAACCGGACGCATGCGCGCGTTTGAAAGCCATCAATTGTTGGAGCGGGCCACCGTGCGTGCGCGCAGACAATTGGCGGCCATCAAGTCCTCAAATTCAGCGAGCTTTTCCCCTGCGTCAGCTGTCGCGCAAGCCGCATAGCGGCCAGCAAGCTGGAGGGGTTGGCGACGCCACGACCGGCGATGTCAAACGAGGTCCCATGGTCGGGACTGGTGCGCACAAACGGCAAACCCAGCGTTACGTTCACGCCCTGCTCGATACCGAGGTACTTGATCGGGATCAGCGCGTGGTCGTGGGTCATGGCCACCACCAGGTCGAACTCGCCGTGCCGCGCTGCCGTCCCCGCAGGCGCCCCCGGTGCAGCCGGCACATTGCGTGCCCGCATGAACACGGTATCGGGGGCAAACGGGCCGCGTGCGTCGATGCCCTCGGCGCGCGCCGCGGCGATGGCCGGGGCGATCTGTGTGAGTTCCTCATCGCCGAACAGGCCGCCTTCACCTGCATGGGGGTTCAATCCGGCCACGGCTATGCGCGGCGCGGTCTGGCCCCAAAGCGGCGACCAGCGATGGGCAATGCGCAGGGTCTCCAGCACCGTTTCGAAAGTTACCCTGTCTATCGCTTCACGCAGCGACAGGTGGACCGTCACCAAAACCGTGCGCAGCTCGTCGTTGACCAGCATCATGCGTACCGCGCTTGCCCCCGACCAAGCCTGGAGCATTTCGGTGTGGCCCGCAAACTTGACCCCCGCCGCGGCGAGCGCCTGTTTGTGGATAGGCGCGGTAACAATTGCTTGCACCTTGCCCGCCTGCGCCAACGCGACGCCCTGGTGAACACAAGCCGCTGCTGCGGTGCCTGCGCGAGCGTCAACCTGCCCCTGCGGCGCAGCGACTAAATCGCCCGGCAGGCTCTGAGCTTGCAGCACCGGTACGCAGTTGGGCGGGCATTTCACGGCATCGTCAGCCTGCTCTATCACCGCAACCGGAAGCGCGCCGCCAGTCTGTGCAGCGGCGCGGCGCATGACCGCCACGTCGCCGAGCACGAACGCGTTGGCCGCCTCGGCGTGCCGGAACGCCATGGCAATGATTTCCGGGCCTATGCCGCAGCAGTCGCCCATGCTCAGAACAAGCGGCAGAGAGTTCACCGTGCCATTGTTCCATGTAAGGCGGGGCGTTGCGCGTTCAGACCATAATCGGACACGCGCTCATCGCCTTCGGCGCCCTCATTACTTATCAATGCGCAACACGTGGTTGATTTTTTCGCAGACAGTCACCGTCGCCCTGGCGGTGCTGTTTGTCGTTACTGTGCTCAAGCCAGATTGGCTGCCGCGCGGCGAGGGTGGTGCAACGCGGCAACCGGTGCCGGCTATTGCGCAGCCGCGGCCGCTGTCCGCGATGTCGCCGGCGGCGGCCAGCGTCAACAGCTACAGCGCAGCGGCCCAACGCGCCTTACCGGCGGTGGTGAGTGTGACCGCCAGCAAGGCGCCACCACGCGATCCGCGCATCAACGACCCCTGGTTCAGGTATTTCTTCGGCGACGGCTTAGAGTCACACCGCGCCAGGCAAAAACAAGTCGGCTTAGGCTCGGGCGTGATTGTCTCGCCTGATGGCTATCTGCTGACCAACAACCATGTTGTAGCCGGCGCAGACGACATCGAAGTACAGCTATCCGACGGTCGTGAAGCCAGCGCCAAGCTGGTCGGCACCGACCCCGAAAGCGACATCGCGGTGCTCAAGATTGAGCTCGATCAGTTGCCCGTGATCGTGTTCGGCGCCGTCGATGTGCTGCAGGTTGGCGATGTTGTTCTGGCAATCGGCAATCCTTTCGGCGTGGGACAGACGGTTACCTTGGGTATCGTCAGCGCGCTGGGTCGCAACCAGTTGGGCATCAACACGTTCGAGAACTTCATTCAGACCGACGCATCGATCAACCCGGGTAATTCGGGT
>JAOTTZ010000444.1 GCA_029864165.1 Burkholderiaceae bacterium | reverse complement strand
CCTGTGGCACGGTCGTCAAGCGCGAGTTGCAGCCTGGCCAAGTGCTTTTGATCGACACCGGGTGTGTCGTGGCCTACATGCCCAGCGTCAACTTCGAAGTCCAGTATGTCGGCAAGATCAAGACCGCGCTGTTTGGCGGCGAAGGCCTGTTTTACGCCAAGGTGACCGGTCCGGGCACTGTGTGGCTGCAAAGCTTGCCGTTTTCTCGCTTGGCTTCGCGCGTGTTCGCGGCGGCACCGCAACGAGGTGGCTCGCGCGAAGAGGGTTCTGTGTTGGGCGGGTTCGGCGCGGGTGGCCTGTTGGGCGGAATCTTGGGCGGTGATAACCGGGAGTAGAAGCGACAACCCTGGCGCTGAACGGCGGCTTACTCCATCCAGGTGGGAAGCTACCGCAGTGACCATCGCCGACGTTGAAGTGCGCGTTGCACGGTCCAAGCTGGGCAAACTTATACTTCTGCTCTTGTTGCGCGTCCGGTGCGTCGCGCCGGCTTAGCTCAGTTGGTAGAGCACCCGCCTTGTAAGCGGAAGGTCGTCCGTTCGATTCGGACAGCCGGCACCATTAGATACGTATTGTTTTGTAGTAGTAATTACTAACAAAACTACGACATTTCTAAATTTGGATACCATTGCGGATACCACATGCTGCTCGCTGCGGCTCCACCCACCAATGATGGGTATCGCTGCGCTCCACCCATCCTACGCGCTGCACCGGTTTCATGGTTTCCTCGGGTTCGGATTGCACAACCCGTAGGATGGGTTGAGGAACGAAACCCATCGTTGGTGGGTTGACCGACGAACCCATCGTTGTTGGGTTGAGGCAGCAACCCTATCGATTCGCGATGGACAGGTGCTGTATCGCGTGCGCCGTGGCGAGAGATGGATCGCGGCCGGTCAGTTCATGCGGCGCTGGTGAGAAGTCGCAGGGGGTGGCTACGTACCCCCCACATGCCCGAAGCTCATCGCGCTACCCCCGCGAATAGGGGGGGGCACCAAACAAACTTTGCGCTGAACCTCCATCAGGGCTCGCTAAAGTGGAACACTCGGGTTGCATCGCCGGTTGGTGGTGACGATTTCAAAACCAAGGAGCGAGTGATGACGACGAGCAAGACAAGACAAGCGAGGTGGATGGCGGCGTTGGCTGCTGTGGTGATGGTGGGCTCGGCGCAGGCGGTGCCGGTCGCTGGGCAAGGCACGTGGGACGATCCGGTTCTCGGATTGCAAGGGCGCGATCTGGACGGTAACGCTGCCAACGGGCCTGAAGCTTTCTACGACACGGTGCTCGACATCACGTGGCTGAGGGACATGAACTACGCGAAGACCAGCGGCTTCGACAGCGATGGACGGATGCATTGGACCACGGCCAAAGCCTGGGCGACCAACTTGGTCTACGGTGGTTTTAGCGACTGGCGGTTGCCGACAGCGCTGAACGCCGACGGATCGGGCCCATGTGGTGGGAGATTTGGGAGCCTCGGCTGCACCGGCAGCGAGATGGGGCATTTGTGGTACGTCGACCTGGGCAACCCCGCCTTTGGCCCGATGAGCAACACCGGCGATTTCCAGAACTTGCAGTCCCTCGAGTACTGGACCGGTACGGTGTACGCGCCGGATCCGAATATCCCCGCGTGGCTCTTCGACACACGCGACGGCCGCCAGGCCGCCTGGGACGACCATTTCACTGTGAAGAATGCGATGGCTGTGCGCTCCGGCGATGTGGTCGCTGTTATACCGGAGCCGCAGACCTATGCGATGCTGCTGGCGGGGTTGGGAGTGTTGGCGGTGATGCGGCGCAGACGGCAAGGTTGAAGCGTTGGTGCTCTGAAGGGGCAACGACCCTTTCAGAGTCACTCCACGGCAACAGCTTTTTCTGCCGTCCAAAACCAGTGGCGCATTTTGCCGCGCTGATGGCACATGCTTCAAGCGCTATGTGGCGCTAGCCGTGGTGGCAAGAAGCATCCACCGCATCGGTGCGATTCTCAAGCAGCAAGAGCAAACGCGTGAGCGGCGTAAGAAGAAGTACGCCGATCGCGACACGACGTACAAGTTGGCGGCGTAGAGCAGCACCGGCAACTCGCTTGTTCCAGCACCGAGTTCGGGGCTGACTCTCGAAGTCAGGGGTCGCGCGTACCCACAAAGCAGCGAAATCTCGTGTTCGGGCGATCTGCAGTTCTGATGCACTGCAGCGAACCAGTGAAGTTGAGAAAACGTACGATTCGCATCTGCAATTTAGACCCCGACTTGCAAAAAAATGGGGGTTTTCGGTCAGGCACTACATAAGCACGGAGCCCACGACAATGCCTTTTTGCTCAGATGCAGTCGTGTACCCACCGAAAAGCGGGGTCATTGCCTGATCGTCGGCGAGCGTTGTAAACAACGATGCCGGAACCATAAACTGCAGGTGCGGGGCGTCTTTGGCTCGCTTCGCCAAGCGCTTGATCTGGTTGCGCGCCGCAATCGCTCTCGGCATGGCCGGCTCATTTGGTGCCAGCATGGTTGCCCAAACGTTCACGAAGTTGTGGAAAAG
>JAOTTZ010000443.1 GCA_029864165.1 Burkholderiaceae bacterium | reverse complement strand
TTGAATGCTCATTGGGCAATACGCCTATCCACACCCGCCCGACAATGGGGCACAGGTGGTGCGAGCAAGCACTGCGGACTTTCAAGGGCCCGACGATCATCAATTCGTTCAGGTGCGAAACGTTGGGGAACTCGGTGACGCCCGGCTTCGGTAGATAACGCCCGCTGAAAACCTCGGTCAAGAGCATCTTTGCATAGCGCTGAGCCGTCTCAACGGTGTTGTGATCGCTGACCGTGTCGATCACCAAGGTCTCCAACACCTCTTGCATCTTCGCTTGAACTTCGGCCTGCAACGCTTCGTGTTCGCCGTCAAAAATAAAGGCAGAGATATTGTCGTTGGCGTGGTAGCGGCAGCCAGCGCTCACAAGCCGGTCGCGGATGCGCTCCGACACGGCAGGCCGAGGCAACTCAGCGTCGGTACGCAGGATAGGAATCGGCCGAGGACTTGTGGTCTGAGCAGGCATGAAACTCCTTGAATAACGGGCAATAACGGACAGTATCGAGTAGTGAGCTTACTCTAGCCCGAGAGCCCCTACGCAACGACGGGGCACCCCGTAGACTGCGTGGGTGACCATTCGTTTCGCTTCCAACCACGCGGTTCGTTCGCTGCCCTTGGCGCGTTTGCTGCGTCATACAGCCGATGCGCTTCAAGCTGTGCGTGCTGGGCAGTCGCTCAACGACGTGCTTGTGCGCTGCCCCGACGAAGCGCGTCCCGGCACGCAGGCGCTTATCTTTCATGTCATGCGGTGGCTGGGTAGCGCGCAGGCGGCTCGCGCGCTGCTTGCGCCCAAAGCGCCGCCCCCGGCTGTCGACGCGCTGCTGACCACTGCGCTGGCGTTGTTGTGGCCCGAGGGCGGTCTGCCATACAGCGAACACACGCTGGTGAACGAGGCGGTGCGCGCGGGAGGCAAACAAGGCGCGTTTATCAACGCCGTGTTGCGCCGCTTCCTGCGCGAGCGCGAACCGCTGATCGTTGCAGTTGCGAGTCAGCCGACAGCGCGCTGGAACCACCCTGCCTGGTGGGTCGAGCGCGTACGCAAAGACTGGCCCGAGCAGTGGCAGGCGGTGCTTGCCGCGAGCAGCCAGCATCCGCCGATGACATTGCGGGTGAACCGGCGTCAATGCGACGTCACCGGCTACGTCGCCAAACTCGCGCAGCACGGTATTGCCGCACGTGCCATCGGTGGGCAGGCCATCGTGCTCGAAACACCCCGACCGGTATTGCAGATCCCTGGTTTCGTGCAAGGCGAAGTCTCGGTGCAGGACGCCGCAGCGCAGCTGGCTGCGCCATTGTTGATAGGCACGGGTCTGCCCCGCGGTGCACGCGTGCTCGACGCCTGCGCAGCGCCGGGCGGGAAGACCGCGCACTTGCTCGAGCTGGCCGAGTTGGATCTGTTGGCGATTGACAGCGACGCCCTACGACTAACGCGTGTGCAAGAGACACTGGCCAGGCTGGGTTTGAGCGCGCGCGTACTGGCGGCCGACGCTGGCGATCCTGCCGCGTGGTGGGACGGTGTGCTGTTCGATGCGATCTTGCTCGACGCTCCATGCAGCGCTTCGGGGGTCGTGCGCCGCCACCCCGATGTGCGCTGGTTGCGCCGCGCCAGCGACATCGATGCACTGGTCCAGACGCAGGCTCGACTGCTGGATGCGCTGTGGCCGCAGCTTAAACCCGGTGGTCACTTGCTCTACTGCGCTTGTTCGGTGTTCAAGGCTGAGGGGGATGATCAGATCGACGCTTTTTTGCAACGCCACGGCGACGCCCGCCACGCGAGCCAACGCCCATCTCCCGGCCATCTGCTGCCGCTGCCCGACAATGCAAGCAACGCTGCCGCGCCCGAGGCGACGGCGGCAGCGGATGGTTTTTATTACGCATTGCTCGAAAAGGTGTTTCACTGAACTCGCGTCCGACTGACTGCACCGCACCCTGGCCCGCCGGTTGGGTGGGTTTGCGTACGGCCGTGTGGCGTACAAGCGGGCTGCTGTTGAGCGTGCTGGCGTTGTTTGCAGCACCACCGGCGCAGGCCGATGAGATCGCACTGGACAACGTCGAGGTACTGCGCGACGAGGAGGGCGTGCTGCTCAGCTACACGGCCAGCTTCGAGTTGTCGGAAAACGTGATCGAAGCCTTGGTCAAAGGTGTTCCGCTGCACTTCGCCGCTGAGGCCAAAATTTTCAGGCCGCGCTGGTACTGGCGTGACCGGCTCGTGGCGCATGCCGAGCGTGGTTGGCGGCTGATCTACCAGCCGCTGACGCGTAAGTACCGCGTCAGCACGGGTGGCTTGAACCAGAGTTATGACACCTTGGACGAAGCGCTGACCACCTTGCGCCACAGCGCACGCTGGAAGCTCGCCGAGCCCGAGCAGTTGCAAGCAAACGCCGAGCATTATCTCGAGTTCAGCTTCAAGCTCGACACCACGCAGTTACCGCGACCGATGCAAATTGGCATCGGTGGTCAAGCCGACTGGGCGATTGCGGTGGAGCGCACGTTGCGCTTCGACTGAATGTTTGTGACCCGGGTACCTG
>JAOTTZ010000442.1 GCA_029864165.1 Burkholderiaceae bacterium | reverse complement strand
AGGTGCTGACACAACTGCCTGAGCGGGTGGACAGCCGCATCTTCGTGCCGCTGACGCCGCAGCAGCGCATTCACCACGACGAAAACGGCGGCATTGTCATGCGCATCGTCTCGCGTTGGCGCAAGACGGGTTATTTGTCCGACACCGACCAACGCGTATTGCAATGCTCGCTGCAGAACATGCGCATGGCCTGCAACAGCACCTACTTGCTCGACCACGAAACCGATTACGGCGAAAAGGTCGATGAGTTGATGACCTTGCTCGACGAGCTGCTCGAAGCGCCCGAAGCCAAGGCCGTGGTCTTCAGCCAGTGGCTGGGCACGCACGAGCTGATTGTCCGCCGCCTGGCACAGCGCGGCTGGGGCCACGTGCTGTTCAGCGGCAGCGTGCCGTCAGAGCAGCGCGGTGCGCTGGTCGAGCGATTCCATAGCGATGCGAATTGCCGTTTGTTCCTGTCCACTGACGCCGGCGGTGTGGGCTTGAACCTGCAACACGCTGCGGCCGTAGTGATCAACATGGACTTGCCGTGGAACCCAGCCGTTCTGGAGCAGCGCATAGGCCGCGTGCACCGCATGGGCCAGTCGCGCGGTGTGCAGGTGGTCAACTTTGTCGGCCAGGGCAGCATTGAGGAGGGCATGCTCTCGGTGTTGGCGTTCAAGAAGTCGCTGTTTGCCGGCGTGCTAGATGGCGGCGCGCACGAGGTCTTTTTGCAAGGTACCCGCTTGTCTCAATTCATGCAGAGTGTGGAGAAAGTGGCCTCGGCCATGGGTGAGGCCGACGACGATACCGCAGCAAAGTCGCCTGCGGCGCCGGGCGCTGCCGAAACGCCACCCGATGCGACCGAGGTGCCGCAAGCGCGGGCCGAGGAATCAGTGGGCGCGGCCACACAAGCTACGACGCAGCGCACCGAGCCCGCCGACCCCTGGGCCGCCATCCTCGAGGCGGGTGCCACCGTGTTGCAGGGGCTGGCCAGCGCGCGCGCTGCCAACGGTGCCGCGCCCATCGCGATAGAACGCGATCCCGTCACCGGCCAAGCCAGCGTGCGGCTGCCGCTGCCTGAGCCTGAGGTGCTGCACCGACTGGCCAAGGCGTTCGAGCCTTGGCTGAGGTGACCTAGCTATCGTTGCCAACCAAGATGTAGCAGATGTAGTAGAGAAACACCCGCCGAGAAGAAGATTTGCAGTGCGCAGGAACTTGGCTGCATTGGCTAGATGTGCTGGCCTTCATCTTCCACGCGCCATCTACGGGGGAGCGGTACCGTGGAAGTGAACATCTTGGAAGCAAAGAACCGGCTGTCACAACTCATTGGACGCGGGCCCACGCACGCTTGGCGATCTCTCCGTGGGTCAAGCTGGAATGCCTGGTAGCGCCACTCAGGCGAGGTGATCCTGAGCTGCAACGCGGCTACGAAGCGCTGTTCATGCGTTTCGAGAACCTGACCCTGCCTGAAACCGCGTTCCTAAAGGCTGCGCAGTTACGTGCCCGCTTTGGCTTGCGCCTCCCGGGACCCCTTGCGCTTGGCCTGTGCCCAACGCCACGGCCGCGACGCTCTGTGGACCAACGATGAGCGCCTCACCCAGGCGGGGCATGGGCTGGCTCGCAACGTCTTGACGTAAAACCCCTACGACCGCGCCCGCAATGCGGCCGATCACGAGGGGACGCGCGCGTGAATGGCACCAGGGAATTAGGTTTGCAGTGGGAGGCGAGCCATAGGGGAAGCCGTTCAGGAAACCGAGGGCGGCTCAGAATCAAGGCCTGTCCCTTCGCTCCCGAACCTCGCCTGGTACCGCCGTACCGCGACACCATCCGTCGCGTCAGGAACGGTACTTGATGCCGGCCCTCCGCAGTTCCTAGAATTCGTACTTCACCTGCATCGTAAACATCTTGCCATGTTTGGCGTAGGTCGACCCGGTGAGGTACGCCGCCTGCCACGCCACCCAGCCCGCACCGACGGGCAAAGTGCCGAACACCGCCGGTCCAAGACGGTGCGATTGCGCGTCCCGCGGCGACCAGTGGTCCCACGGCCCGGGCTCGCCGAAGCCTTGCGCGCCGAAGTGCAGCCACGGTTTCCAGCGATGTCGCAGTTGCCACTGGTATTTCAATTGGGTCGGCTTCGAGGAAGGCGCGCCCATGCTGCGCTCAAAGAACACGTTGACGTTGACTTGCGTTCGCCCGACGTCAGTCTGCAGCGCCGGGCCGAACTCGAACAGATTTGCGCTCGTGGACTTTTCCGGCCTGACGAGCAGTGTGTGGAGCGCGAGGTCGAATGGATACTGGCCCTGCGTCAGCAAAAGGTCGTTCTGCCAGTTGAGCGTGCTCAGCCGAGTGGCGGACTTGGACGATCCTATATAGCTCGCCAGCACTTCGGTATACCAGCGGCTGTTGACGTTCCAGCCCACGCCGATCTCGGGCCATATGACCTCAGCCGAACCCGGCCGCTTGACCGTCCAGTACCGGAAGTCAGCCGTCCGCACGCCTGGGTTGCTGTAGGCCGTGACGACGTAGTACCCAGGGTCGCCAGCGGCC
>JAOTTZ010000440.1 GCA_029864165.1 Burkholderiaceae bacterium | reverse complement strand
CGCCAAGCTCAGCTGAGGGTTGTGGTCTCTTTGACCACAACGAAGTGTTGCCGGTGAGGGTGGTTCTTGGGGTAGGCTACCGAGGCCGGGCGTATCAGGGTTGGCAAAGTCAACCCAGCGGACAAACGGTTCAGGATCAGCTCGAAAAGGCCTTGGCACTGTTCGCTTGTCAGGCCGTCCGCACGGTATGTGCCGGACGCACCGATGCTGGGGTGCACGGCCTCAATCAGGTGGTGCACTTCGACACCGAGTTGACCCGCGAGCCGTTTTCATGGGTGCGAGGAACGAATCGTTTTCTCCCGGAGGATATTGCGGTGCAATGGTGCGCGCCAGTGCCCCAAGACTTCCACGCCCGCAACAGCGCGTTGGGGCGGCGCTACCTCTACGTGTTGCTGGAATCAGCAGTCAGGCCTGCGCTCGAAACCGGCCTGGTCGGGTGGGTCTGCGAGCGTCTCGACGCCAGCGCGATGCGCTCTTGCGCGGCTTACCTGCTGGGGGAGCATGATTTCAGCGCTTTCCGATCCGCCGAATGCCAAGCCGCTTCTCCCGTCAAAATTCTCAGAGACATTCGCATCGAGCAGCGAGGTGCCTACTGGCGTTTCGAGTTCGACGCCAGCAGCTTTTTGCATCATATGGTGCGCAATATCATGGGTTGCCTGGTCGCTGTCGGTGCCGGAGGGCAACCGCCTGGGTGGATGGCCGAGGTGCTTGCGTCCCGCGAACGAAAGCAAGCGGCGCCGACATGGCCCGCCGCCGGGTTGTACTTTGCTGGGCCGTACTACCATGCACGGTATGCCGTCCCCACACAAGTGCCGGCGATGGACTGGCTGCCCTGATTTCAGACTCATGTCTTATCGAACACGCATCAAAATTTGTGGCCTGACACGCGAGGCTGACGTCGACGCGGCGGTCGATGCAGGTGCCGATGCGCTCGGCTTTGTGTTTTACGACCAAAGCCCGCGCCACGTGAGCGTCGAGCGCGCCGCTTCACTGGCGCAGCGGCTGCCGCCGTTTGTCGTGCCGGTAGGCTTGTTCGTGAACGCCGAGGCTGCGTTGATCACGCGGGCGGTCGAATCGACCGTGAACTTGCTGTTGCAATTTCATGGTGACGAAACGCCTGCCGATTGCCGCCGCGTTGCGCGCCCTTACCTGCGTGCGGCGCGCGTGAAGCCGGGTATCGATTTGCTAGACTTTGCCCGGCAGTTTGCCGATGCTCGCGGATTGCTGCTTGACGCCCATGTCGATGGCTACGGCGGTGGCGGAGAGGTCTTTGATTGGTCCCTGATCCCTTACGACATGCCCAGCCCCATTGTTTTGTCCGGTGGCTTGCATGCATCGAATGTGGTCGACGCTATTCTTCGAGTGCGGCCATGGGCGGTTGACGTGAGTTCCGGTGTCGAGTCGGCCAAGGGCATCAAGGATACTGCGGCGGTTCGCCAGTTTTGCCAAGCCGTGCGCGAAGCCGACGCTCGCATAGCGTCCACCGAATCCTGAGGATTTTTCCTCGATGTCCAACTACCAGCAACCCGATACGCACGGGCATTTCGGACCCTACGGCGGCACTTTTGTCTCCGAGACGCTCATCCACGCGCTCGATGAACTGAAAGACGCTTATGCACGGTACCGCGGCGATGACGATTTTCTTGCCGAGCTAAAACGCGAATGGGCACACTTTGTCGGCCGCCCGAGCCCGATCTACCACGCTGCGCGTATGAGCAGCGAGCTCGGTGGCGCGCAACTCTATCTCAAGCGCGAAGACCTGAATCACACCGGCGCGCACAAGGTTAACAACACCATCGGTCAGGCGTTGCTCGCCCGCCGCATGGGCAAGCCACGCGTGATTGCCGAAACTGGCGCCGGCCAGCACGGGGTCGCCACCGCTACGGTGTGTGCACGCTACGGTTTGGAGTGCGTGATCTACATGGGTAGCGAAGACATGAAACGTCAGTCGCCCAACGTGTACCGCATGAACCTGCTCGGCGCCAAGGTGGTGCCGGTGGAAAGCGGCTCGAAGACGCTCAAGGATGCGCTCAACGAAGCGCTGCGTGACTGGGTGACCCATGTCGATCGCACCTACTACATCATCGGCACCGTGGCCGGGCCGCACCCCTACCCGACGATGGTGCGCGACTTCCAACGCGTGATAGGCGACGAATGCATGTCGCAAATGCCGCAATTGATTGGCCGCCAACCCGACGCGGTGATCGCTTGCGTAGGCGGCGGCAGCAACGCCATCGGAATTTTTTACCCCTACATCGAGCGCGAGAAAACGCGGCTGATCGGCGTCGAGGCCGCAGGGCGCGGGTTGGACAGCGGTCAACACGCGGCCTCGCTGCAGCGCGGTTCTCCGGGGGTGCTGCACGGCAATCGCACCTATCTGCTGCAAGACGACGGCGGTCAGATCGCCGACACGCATTCGATCTCTGCGGGGCTCGACTACCCTGGCGTTGGCCCCGAACACGCTTATCTGAAGGACATCGGCCGCGTCGAGTATGTCGGCGTCACCGATGCCGAAGCGCTACACGCG
>JAOTTZ010000441.1 GCA_029864165.1 Burkholderiaceae bacterium | reverse complement strand
AGCGCCAACCTGGTTGAGTTGCACGGCATCGTCAGCAAGGGCCCGTTCGGCTTTAGGGCTTTGTACGCGCAATGGGACCTGGACGGCAGCGGCCCGGCTGCTATTGGCGCTGACGAGCAAAGTGGCTGGTACGTCGAGCCCTCGTACAAGTTGTCCGAGCAATGGGGCGTTTTCGCCCGCCACAATGAGTGGGATAACTCGGCAGGCGATGCAGTCGGCAGCAAGAAGAAGCAGACCGAAATCGGTGTGAGTTGGTGGCCGCATCCCGACGTGGTGGTCAAGGCCAACTACCAAAAGCAAAATAACGACGACGGCAAGGACCTGTCCGGCTTTAACTTGGGCGTCGGCTATCAGTTTTAACAATGCAGCACCGTTGAACGACGCTCGTCACGCACTGGACGGTCCGTACGAACAGAACATCGTACGGCCCGTATTCACGCCCACTGCTTTGCCGGGCCGCTGATCAGGCCGTTCAGTCAGTTGGCCAGCTCATACTCGCGCGCTGTTAGTTTGCGCACTGCGCGTGATCCGAATGGATGCACCGAAGGAGTGGTGCGTCAACTGTCCGATGCGAGTGCAATCTTCAGCTGTGATGCAGCGCGACGAACTTACGGCTTGTCCTGTTCTACGTTTACTTGCGCTCATGTAATATCGGCGTGTCCCTACAGCCTGCGCGAGCTTGCGCACCATGCAGGTCCCGGAAAATTTGCAATCCGTGGTTGTTGGCTTAGTGTTGCTTGCGCTGTTTGCAACCTTTGTGCGCGAGTGGCTCAAGGCCGACGTGGCCGTGATGGTCGCCGTTGCCGTGCTGCTGACACTTGGGCTTCTTGGCCCGAGCCAAGTACTGAGCGTGTTCAGCAACAGTGCGCCGATCACGGTGGTATGCCTGTTCATCATCAGCGGTGCCCTCAGTCGAACGGGCTGCGTAGACAGGCTGGGCGAATGGCTGGGTGCGGCAGCGGTTCAAAGTGAGCGGCGCTTGCTTTTGTCGTTGATCGCGATCGGCCTCGTGGTCTCGCCTTTCATCAACAACACGCCCCTTGTGATGGTGATGATTCCCGCCGTGCTTGCCGTGGCCGGGCGCTACGACATCGCGCCATCGCGCCTGCTAATTCCCCTCTCATACGCGACCATCCTGGGTGGGCTGATCACGATGGTGGGCACTTCGACCAACATTCTCGTCGATGGCACGGCGCGCAGCATGGGGCTCGCACCCTTCAGTATGTTCGAAATCAGCGCGCCGGCGGTGGTGATGGCCCTGATCGGAGCACTGTTCATGTTTTTCTTCGCGCCACGCTTGCTGCCCGTGCGTGAAACGCTGACGCAGCAGTTCACGGGCAGCGGCGACCGCCTGTTCATGACAGAACTGTTTGTTCCGAAGGACTCGCGACTGGTCGGACGCAGCCTCAAGGAAGCGCGGCTTGCCGACGGCTCGGTCAGCGTGCTCACCATGTTCCGCGGTGACGAGGAGATTTCGTCACCTTCGCCGGACACCCAGCTGGCGGCTGGCGACCGCCTCGTCGTGCACAGTCGCAGCAGCGCGATGATGGACCTGCGCGGCACCGACCTGGTCGGCATGAAAGCGGCGGGGACCGGCCCACACGATCTGGAAACACTCAGGCGGCGTGACGTTGTGATGGTAGAAACCATCGTTGGCCAGACCTCGCGCTATGTGTTGCGGCCGATCCGCGACCTCGACCTCGCTGCTCGCTACGGTATTCACCTGATCGCTGTTCACCGCAAGAACGCATCGATTCACGAGATCGGCGACGATTTCCAACTACAGTTTGGCGACGTGCTGCTGGTCGAGGGAACGCCGTCGCAGATCAAACGCTTCTGCGACAACGGCGACCTGTTCGCCATCACCGAGGGACGCTCACCGGCCAACCGTCAGCACAAGGCGCCCATCGCGCTGGCGACGATCGCGGGGGTGATGCTGCTGGCCGCGTTCAACGTGATGCCAATCGAGGGCTTGGCCATCATCGGCGCCGCGATCGTGATGGCCACAGGCTGTATCCGTACCGATGAGGCGTACAAAGCAGTCGAATGGCCGATCATCGTGTTGATTTTCGGCATGCTTGCCATTAGCGTTGCCATGCGCGAGTCTGGACTTGCCACGCAATTGGCTGCGTCTCTGGTAGAACTCGGTGGCGGTTTGTCGCCTTGGGTCATGCTGTCGCTAATGATTCTGATGACCTCGATCGCAACCGAATTCATCAGCAACAACGCCGTTGCGGTGTTGTTTACCCCCATTGCGATAGCCGTTGCCCAAGCGCTCGGCGTCGACCCGCGCCCCTTTGTCGTCGGCGTGATGTTTGCCGCCAGCTTGAGCTTTGCTACGCCGATCGGCTATCAAACCAACACGCTTGTGTACAGCGCCGGCAACTACCGTTTTGCCGATTTCGCCCGCATGGGCGTACCGATGAACCTGATCACCTGGCTGGCTGCCAGCCTGCTGATACCATTGTTCTGGCCGCTGACCTTGCCGTGAGCGTGCCAACGCCGCCTTAGGCCTTAGGACTTGGCC
>JAOTTZ010000034.1 GCA_029864165.1 Burkholderiaceae bacterium | reverse complement strand
TACAGGCGTTCGACCCAGTGCTGATCGAAGGCAAGGCCATCCAACTGCACCCCCTCGTTTGTTCGGCGTTCAACGCCGACTTCGACGGCGACCAGATGGCCGTGCACGTACCGCTGTCGATCGAGGCGCAGATGGAAGCCCGCGTGTTGATGCTGTCCACCAACAACATCTTGTTTCCCGCCAATGGCGAACCGAGTATCGTCCCGTCGCAAGACGTGGTGCTTGGCTTGTACTACGCCACACGCGATCGCATCAACGCCAAGGGCGAGGGGATCATCTTCTCGGACGTGTCCGAAGTGCATCGCGCTTTGGACAACCGCGAGGTCGAGATCACGACCAAGATAGCAGTGCGCATCACCGAGTACGTGCGTGATAAAAGTACGGACGAATTTATTTCCGAAACAACTCTCGTCAACACCACGGTCGGACGTGCGCTGTTGTCGGAGATCTTGCCCAAAGGATTGGCTTTTGCGAACATCAACAAGGCACTGAAGAAAAAAGAGCTGTCGCGCCTAATCAACGCTTCTTTCCGCAAGTGCGGCCTGAAGGAAACGGTCATATTCGCGGACAAGCTGCTACAGAGCGGTTTCAGGCTCGCGACACAGGCCGGCATCTCGATTTGCATAGACGACATGCTGGTGCCCAAAGAGAAAGCGGGCTTGATCGAACGCGCTGAGAAGGAGGTCAAGGAAATCGAACAGCAGTACGTTTCCGGATTGGTGACCGCAGGCGAGCGCTACAACAAAGTGGTCGATATCTGGGGCAAGACTGGCGACGAGGTCGGCAAGGTCATGATGTCCCAGCTTTCCAAGCAAAGCACCAAAGACCGCCACGGCAAGGCCTTGGACCACGAGTCGTTCAACTCCATCTACATGATGGCCGACTCTGGCGCGCGAGGCTCAGCGGCGCAGATTCGACAGTTGGCGGGCATGCGTGGACTGATGGCCAAGCCTGACGGCTCCATCATCGAAACCCCGATCACGGCCAACTTCCGAGAAGGTCTCAACGTTTTGCAGTACTTCATCTCCACGCACGGCGCCCGCAAGGGATTGGCGGACACGGCGTTGAAGACCGCCAATTCGGGCTACCTGACGCGCCGCTTGGTCGACGTGACGCAGGACTTGGTGGTGACTACCGACGACTGCGGCACACACGAAGGCATGAATATGCGGGCGCTGGTTGAAGGTGGGGAGGTCATCGAGTCCTTGCGCGACCGCATCCTAGGGCGTGCCGCAGCCATCGAGGTGTTGCACCCTGAGACGCAGGAGCTGCTGGCCTCCGGTGGCGAAATGCTCGACGAGGACAAACTCGAGGGGCTGGAGGCAGCCGGGGTGGACGAAGTCAAGGTGCGCACGCCGCTGAGCTGCAAGACCCGCTTCGGTTTGTGCGCCAAGTGTTACGGGCGCGATCTCGGTCGTGGCGGGTTGATCAATATTGGTGAGGCAGTCGGCGTGATCGCTGCTCAGTCCATAGGTGAGCCCGGCACGCAGCTGACGATGCGCACCTTCCACATCGGGGGTGCGGCCTCGCGCGCGGCAGTCGCTTCAAGTGTGGAAGCCAAGTCGGACGGCATCATCGGCTTCAATACCACCATGCGCTACGTCACCAACGGCAAGGGCGAGTTGGTGGTCATATCGCGCTCCGGCGAAATCGTCATTTCCGATCAGCATGGACGCGAGCGTGAACGTCACAAGCTACCCTACGGCGCTACGCTCAACGTCAAGAACAACCAGCAAATCAAGGCCGGCACCATGCTCGCCAATTGGGACCCGCTGACGCGGCCCATCATCACCGAGTTCGCTGGCAAAGCCAAGTTCGAGAACGTCGAGGAAGGCGTGACGGTTGCCAAACAAGTTGACGAGGTCACGGGGCTGTCAGCGCAAGTCGTGATCGACCCCAAGCGCCGTGGTGTCGCCAAGGTCGTACGCCCACAGCTCAAGCTGCTCGATGCGGCTGACAACGAGGTGAAGATCACCGGGACAGACCATTCGGTGACGATAGGCTTTCCGGTCGGCGCATTGGTGCAGGTTCGAGACGGCCAGAACCTTGTTCCGGGCGAAGTGCTGGCGCGCATTCCGGTTGAAGGCCAGAAGACTCGCGACATCACCGGCGGCTTGCCGCGCGTCGCAGAGCTGTTCGAGGCGCGTTCACCGAAGGACGTCGGAATTCTTGCCGAGCAGACCGGCACAGTGTCGTTCGGCAAAGAGACCAAGGGCAAGGTGCGATTGCAGCTCACTGACCCGGACGGTAAGGTGTATGAAGAGCTGGTGCCGAAGGAAAAGAACATCCTGGTGCACGAAGGCCAAGTGGTGAACCGGGGCGAGTTGATCGTTGACGGATCGGCCGACCCGCAGGACATTCTGCGCCTGCTTGGCATCGAGGATCTGGCACGCTACATCGTCGACGAAGTGCAAGATGTCTACCGATTGCAGGGCGTGAAGATCAACGACAAGCATATCGAAGTGATCGTGCGTCAAATGTTGCGGCGCGTACAGGTCGAAAACGTCGGCGATACCAGCTACATCGCCGGTGAGCAGGTTGAACGCTCCGAGCTGCTCGACACGAATGACCGTATGCTGGCTGAAGACAAGTTGCCGGCCACGTATACCGATGTGCTGCTAGGGATTACCAAGGCGTCGCTGTCTACAGACAGCTTCATCTCTGCAGCGTCGTTCCAGGAAACCACGCGCGTGCTCACCGAGGCCGCCATCATGGGCAAGCGCGATGAATTGCGTGGCCTCAAAGAGAACGTCATCGTCGGCCGCCTGATTCCGGCGGGTACCGGTATGGCCTTTCACGAAGCACGCAAAGCCAAGGAGGCCATGGACGAAGCCGAACGCCGTGCGATTGCGCAGCAAGAGGCTGAAGAGCTGGCATCGGCTCAGTTGGCGAGCTTGGATGCCACGAGCGGTGAAGCGACCGAGTCGGAGGGTTAACTCGCAGATTGCACCGCTTTTGACACCGACCGCGGCGTGGCGGCCGGTAGTGGAGCCGCCGCACTCACCGCTCTAGCGCAAAGTCTCTCGCGGTGCGTGCGGCAAGCTCCGCGGTGTGGTAGCGGAAGGTGTTTCTGCCTTGCTTTTTTGCAAGGTACATCGCGGTGTCGGCACTTTTGAGCAGGCGCGCAGCGTCATGGCCGTCGGTCGGGTAGACGCCGATGCCGATGCTCGCCGACACTTGCATGCCATATGAATCAACGGACAGTGGTTCGGCGATTGCGGCCAGCGCGCGCTTGGCCATCTGCGACAGCTCAGCCGGATTGATGCAGCCTTCGACCAGCAGCACAAACTCGTCGCCACCCAGCCTGGCCAGCATATCGGCTTCGCGAAGCAGGGGTCGCAAGCGCGCCGCCACTTGCTTGAGCAGCTGGTCGCCGGCTGCGTGTCCCAGTGAGTCATTGACGCGCTTGAAGTGGTCCAAGTCGATGAAGAAAACCGCAAACCCACCGCCATGACGGCGGCTGCGCTTAAGGGCGCGGTCCAACTCGTCCATGAGCATGACGCGGTTGGGGAGCTCGGTCAATCCGTCGTAAAGCGCCAAGCGCTGAAATTGAAGTTCGGCCAGCATGGTCTGCGTGACATCGCTGCCAACGCCGAGGTAACCCTTGAACGTGTCGCCCTCAAAGATAGGTTCACCAGTGATACGCATGTAGCGTTTCCAGCCTTCGGGTGTGCGCACGCTAAAAGTGAAGTCGCAAAACGGCTGGCGTGCTTGCATGCTGAGATCCAGCGCCTTCATCGCGTCTGGCGTGGCGTCGATAGTGCTGCAAACGGTTAAACGTGCGCCCAGCAGCACCGATGGTACGAGACTCGAGTTGTTTCGAATCTGATCGGAAAAGTACGTGAAGTGCCCCTGTGCATCTTGCTCCCAAATCCAGTCGGACGACAGCGACACCAAGCTGGCTAGCCGCCTTTGGCTGGCCTGTAGCGCGGCGTTCAGTGCCGCCATCTCGTGCGACGAGAGTTCTTGCGACCGATCCATCAGGTAGCGGTCTTGGTCGGCGTCGATGTAAGCGCGGCTCACCCGTTCCAGCAGTTGCGCCCAAGACGCGCCGCACGGTGGGTCGCTGGAGGCGTCAAGCCCTAGTTTGCGCAGTTGGCGCAGCAGCAGGGGATGTATATCCGCGTTCATGTTTCATGCTTCGCTCAGGGTCGTAACGGTCATGGTCTGGTTGTGCAATTCGCTGACGCCGCCGGTCAAAAGGGGAGAAACTTCGCCATAAGAGTAGAAGCCGACTTGCTGAGCACCCGACGGCATGGCGTCGAGCACGGCTTCGACTTCCTCCTCTGTGCGCTCGCGCAGCATGAGTCGCCTACCGAAGCAGCTGATAGAGACCACCAGCGAGTCACCCTCCTGGGCCAATCCATTCGCAGCCGTAGAACCCGCGTGCTCGGCGCTGGCGATCAGCCGCTCGCTGTTAGCGCGCATCAAGCGCGCAATCGCACCTTGGGGCATGTCACCGGCAAAAGTGAGTGCTTTGCGGCCTTCATTGACGCCGAGTATCGTTCGCACTATCGAAGGGCCCGCACCAGTTTGGCGACGAATAGACAGCGGGAACAGCAGGGCTGTGCCGGGCAGGCCCGAGGACAGCTCGCCGAGATACAATTTGTAGAGATCCAGCGCGGGCATACCGTCGAGCTCATACAGCACATTGCCCTCAGAGCGTGTGATGCGTCGCTCCGGCCCGAAGTCTGACCACCCCCCGTTGCAACCCAGACCCAGATGCAACCGAGCGCCGTACAGGCCGACCGCGCAGACGCGCCCGTTCAATGGCAGGTCGTCAGCCAGTACCCAAGTCCTTGAAAAACTTTCGCCATCACCAGCCAGGCCACCCGTTACCGTGACGCCCTCCGGCAAGTGGCGAACCAAACCACGCACCAGCGTCGTACCGTTGATGCACAAACCGTCAGACAGCAAAAATACCGTTTGCAGCTTGTCGCCGACCAGCTGCTGTGCGAGTTGCTCGCCGGCCACTTCAGAATCTGTTGGGCATGCGACTTGAGAACTGGCAAGCCGCAATTGCGTGTGCTCGAACTTCGCTACTGCGACCACGATGCTGGCATCGCTGACGCGTCGACCGTAAATCTCACCCGCCGTGGAGCATCCGATCCGAATAGATCGAGGAAAGGATAACGCTAACTCTTCGAATGGACGCGGATCGTCGGCAAACTCGCTGGCGCCAAAGGCCAGCACCAAGGTGTTGGGCCCATCGAGATGTACGGGGTGGGGGTTGGGCCAGCCTCCCGCTTGGCTGTAAACAAAAGTGGACAGCAGCATTTTGATACATCTTCGCGCTAGAGGCGCCGCATGCTCGGCGGTTTGTTGTCCAAGTGTAACCTCTGCGGCGTTAACGGACGCCTGCTGCGGGCCGGCCCTGTAGGCCGGCCCGATAGCGGAGATCTGTTCGTGGGCGCGGCGGTCTCTCGCCAGGCCGCAGTGATTGGGCAGCCGTTACCAGCGATAGCCCAGGTTGAGCAGATAGTTACGGTCGAGCTTAGCCCGGCCAGGCGCGGGAACGTTCTCATAGTCGGCGTTAACTTGTAGCGAGGCCGCAACCCCGGCGCCGAGCGGCATACGCAAGCCAGTTTGCGTGCGCAACAAGGTGCGGCGCGACTCGCGTATATCCACCAGCAATTCGTGGAAGTGGAAGAATTGCAACCGGTTGCCGAATGCAAAGTGATCGAACTTGAGCGACCAACGCGCTGCCGGGTCGCTTTCGTCTGGGCTCAATTCGTAGTCGCTGTTGACGTAGTTCAGGCCCCCCTCCAAAGACAGGTTGGTCTGCTCGCTCTCCCAGAACTGATATCCCGCGCCCACGCCAAGGGTAGTTCTCAGATTCAGGTCTTTGAAGCGGTCCTTGTTGAACGTGCCGTTTGCGTAGGCGTACCACTTGTCGTCTAGGAAGTGGTCGTACTTCATGTAGGCGAGCGAACTAGAGCGTGTCTCGATACCTCCTTCCTTGGCACGGTCGAGGATCGCCCCTGCCGTGTAGCGGTTGCTGCGGGTTCGCGCCACGACCTCGGCGTCAACGTGCACGCGGTTGTTCTCGGTATTGCCGCGGTTGGCGCTGGCGCCTATGTTCACGCTGCGCTGCAGGCGGACGCCTCGCCCTGTAACTTCAGGCGGTGGATTGATGTAGGCCACCCTGTTCAGCGGTAGCGGTGCGGTTTCGAGCACATCACCGGCATTAATCCTGACCCGACCATCGCCCGCGTCGAGTGCGAGCCCGGTCACGGTCGTGTCGTCGGCGAGCAAGACCGTCACTGCGGCCGAGGTCACCAGCGAAACGACTTCGGACCACTTTATCTTCAACTCGCCGGCATAGTCGGTCTGGAATACCAACTCGTCGCCCGCCTTGCGCACCGTTGTCCCGGTTAGGCGATCGCCGTTGACGAGCCGGATTTCGTCCGCTAAGCCGGGCGGTCCGGTAGCGCTCAGTAGGGCGGCGATGAAAACGAGGGCGGAGCGGCGCGTGCGCATGTGGATTCTCCTGAAAGGTTATTGGCAGTACAGCGACTCGCACCCGGCTCCTACCGAGAGCTGCGGCGTTGAGTCGATCGATCTGTTTGACACCCGAGACAGTGTAGAAGGGTTGGTCAGCAGCATGCCGAGTCGGCAATCTTCTGGCCGCTTGGTCGGATGTTGACGTACCGAGGTGCGAGCGGCGACTTCAGTCGTCGCATTGCCAACACCGAAGATTTACAACAGGTGCGCGATATGACGAGAAGACTATGGTGACGTAGTAAAGACCCTGTGCTGAGCCAGGTTCGGGCGCAGGGTCTACACTGCACCGCGACGGGTCCCGACAGACCCACACGATGCGGCGCGCGTCGGCTGCGACCCAGGTCATCGACTGCGCTGCAAATGCGCCGATTATGCCAAACACATTGCAACGGATACTGTTCAGCGCGGCCACCATCACGGCCGTGTGTCTGTTCGTGCTGTATCTGGTGAGCGGGTTCTTCGTGCTCCCGGCTGTCGCCAAGTGGCAGATCGAGACCAGGGTGTCAGAACAGCTCGGTCACCGCATCAGCGTCAGGCAGGTGCGTTTCAATCCCCTTGCCTTTAAACTTGAAATCGGCGATCTCGCGCTGTTCGGCTCAAACGATAAGCCTATGATGGCGTTTAAGCGGATGACCGTCAACTTCGAGCTGCGCAGCGTCATCGATCGTGCCTGGACTTTTTCTGAGGCGAGACTCGACGCACCAGTCCTTCGCATCGCACTCGACAAGGACGGCCATCACAACTTCAGTGCGCTGCTGGACCGCCTGGGCAGCAACGAGGACACAACCGAATCCGGCGCGTTGCCGCGGGTGATTGTGGATCGCGTTGTGCTGGCTGGCGCGGACGTCGAGTATTCAGACCAGTTGTTGGCCGAGCCGCTGATTGCGCGGATCGCGCCGCTGCAGATCGAGATCGACAATCTTTCTACCCTGCCTGCGCAGAAGGCCCGCTACCGGATATCGGCGCGGACAGCTGCCGGCGAAACACTTGAAACGGACGGCGACTTTGCGCTGAACCCTATCGTCGCTGCCGGCAAGTTGACGTTGAGCGGGCTCCAAGTGACGACACTGGTGAAGAGTCTGTCACGGGTGGTTGTGCTCGACTCGCTGACCGGGCAGATCGATTTCACCGCAAAGTTCGCCTTTGCGGTCGATAGCAGCGGCGGGGTCTCCGGGGCCGCACAGGAACTCGACCTTGACGTCACGGCGCTTTCGGTCAAAGCTCACGGCGCGAGCCGTTCGATGGCTGCCATTCAATCACTTGCGATCAAGCAGGGGCGTATCGATCTCGACCGGCGTGAAGCGACGTTTGCCAGCTTGCGGATCGCCAAGGGCAATGTCGCCGCGGTGCTGGACGAGCACGGTCAACTCGACTGGGCGAAGATTGCGCGCGTACCTGCGGTAGCGAAGTCGAATGGGCAGACGTCGGCAACAGCGTTACCGGTGTCTGAGCCGGGTGCTTGGCGAGTATCGGTGGCGAACGCCGAATCTTCGGAGATCGCGTTCACGTTCTCCGACACAGCGCGCCGTCGCAGCGCGAAAGTCGCTGCGATCGGGCTCAGCATGTCCGCTACCGCCGAGGTCGGGCCTCAAGGCACGCGGGTCAAACTCGACCATCCCAAGCTATCGGTCACGGACGTCGTGCTTGAACTTGCATCCAGCAATCTCGTCGAGCAGGGCGCAGCACCTGAATTGGCGCGCGTCTCGCAGGCTAGTATGGGCGCACAGTCCTTGACGCTCGCGCTGCCCGACGGCCCGATTGATGTTGCCGGCGATGGTCTGACGGCGACGTTATCGGACGTGGTCGTTCGCAGCCCCGCCGACGCCACCGAACTCCTGCGGCTCGGCACCGCGACGCTGGTTGGCGGCGCGCTAAGCCTGAAAGATAGGGCGGTCACAGCCCAGCAGCTGGCCCTGACCGCGGGGGTGGTCAAGACATCATTCGACGCGCAAGGACAACTCAACTGGCTGAGTTTGGTCAACGCGGTGTCCGCGCCGTTGCCGGCCGAGCTTGCTACGCCGTTGCCTGGTCCTGTGACTGCGCTGGCGGACACGCAGGCGCCCGCGGCAGCGTGGCGCATCAGCCTCGAATCGGCAGAACTCGCCGACTTTGCGATCGGGTTTGAAGATAGGCGCAGATCGCCCGCGCTTGCAATAGGGCTTGAGGCGATGCGCGCCAGCGTCACAGGCCTCGACACTGGGGCAGAAGCACCGATGAAGGTCGACTTCCAGGCGCGGGTCGCCAGCGGCGGGCAGATCGGGGCCCAAGGAAGCATCCGCGTCGACAACGGGACGTCAGACCTGGAGGTCAAATTGAGCGCGGTTTCACTGGTGCCGGCGCAGACCTATCTTTCGGAACTCGCGGCGCTGCGACTCGCGTCGGCGACAGCGTCGGCCAATGGGCGGCTGCGTTACGACCCCGACGCTCGCGCTGGCGCAATGCTCGCTTACAAGGGCCGTATTGCAGTCGATGGATTGTTGCTGGAAGAAGTCAAACCCAAACGGCCTTTTCTCGCCTGGAAATCGGCTGCCTCGGGCGATGTCGTGTTGACCTTGGAGCCCAACCGCGTCGACATCGGCGAGTTGCGTATCGACGGGCCGTCCGCCCGATTGGTCATTGCAGCCGACCAATCGGTGAATCTGACGGACGTGTTGAAGAAGCCGCAGGAGTCTGCGACCGTATCAGGTGCCAGCGGCAGTGAGCCTGAACCCGAGTCCGACAAGAACCCATTCCCGGTCACGGTTGCGCGCGTACGCGTGTCCGGCGGTGAGCTCGAGTTCGCAGACTTGAGCCTGCGCCCACAGTTCGGGGCGCGGATGCATGAACTCAACGGTGTGATCAGCGGCCTGGGCACCGACGCGAGCCGTAGCGCGAAGCTGCAGCTCGACGCGCGGGTCGACAAATACGGTTCTGCGAAGATACGCGGTCAGATCAGACTGCATCACCCCGAGCAGTTCACCGAAATCGACATGACGTTTCGCAACCTGGAGATGACCTCGCTGTCGCCCTACGTCGCGAAGTTCGCCGGCTACGAGATCGCCGCCGGACGGCTCGCGCTGGACCTTCAGTACAAGGTCAGGGACGGCAAGCTACGGGGCGAAAACAAGATCGTGCTCAAACAGGTCGAGCTGGGCAAGAAGGTCGAGAGCCCCGGCGCGCTGGACCTGCCGCTCGAACTCGCGATCGCGATCCTGAAGGATTCGCAGGGCGTGATCGATATCGGGTTGCCGATCGGCGGCGACCTGGACGATCCGAGCTTCGATTACGGGGCCGTGATCGGCAAGGCGGTCGGTAACCTTCTGGGCGGCATCGTCACGGCTCCCTTCAGGGCGCTCGGTGCGTTGTTCGGTGCCGGCGACGAGAAGATTGGCGCGATAGCTTTCGAGCCCGGAAGCGACGTGATCGCGCCGCCGGAACGCCAGAAGCTCGAAACGGTCGCGCGCGCGCTGCAAGAAAAACCCGCGCTGCAGCTGGTTGTCCCGCCAGCCTACGCCGCCGAGCAAGATACGGCGGCACTGAAATCACTCGCCGTGCGCACCGAGATTGTGCGGCGCATGGGTATCGAGTTGACGCCCGGTGAAGATCCGGGCCCTATCGATACTGCA
>JAOTTZ010000033.1 GCA_029864165.1 Burkholderiaceae bacterium | reverse complement strand
CAAACCCATAGCTCCCGCAGGTGCTCAGCCGGAAGAACTGATGCAAGAGGTCCAAACTTGGATTGAAGCTCAGATGCGCCGACTCGACCCAGAGGCTTATATCGACCTTGGGTCGACGGCGCGGCCGTGAGTCGCGACGTTCGGGCGGCCGACACGGCCCAGCTATCGCTGTTCGACGCCGTCTCAGCGGCAACCGATACCACCGCCGTTACGTTGGGGCCTGGCCGGGCTGTGTCAGTCGCACCGGCAAATGTTGACCCAACATCCGGCAAAGCCGGCCCCTCCATTCTTCGCCATCCTCGCGCCCGACGCGAACTCTGGTTGGGAGAACATCTGGTGGCATACGAGTTCCGCCACGCGCGCCGCCGCAGTATCGGTTTCGCAATCGGCACCGATGGCCTGAGCGTGGCGGCACCGCGTTGGGTGACGCAGCGCGATGTCGACACCGCGCTGCGTGAAAGATCCGGATGGATCCTGCGCAAGCTGACCGAACAAGATCAACACGCCCAGCGCATGCGCTTGGCACGCGTGAACTGGCACGATGGCGCTACCATCCCTTTTCTTGGTGAAACTGTCGTCGCGGTGCTGGACGCTCGCGCCACTGGCACCATACTGTGCACGAACACAACAGCGCCGCCCGGCATCCCACGGACACTGCACATCGGCCTGCCCCACACGGCGTCTAGCGAGCAGATCCGGGACGCCGTTCAAGCTTGGTTGCAGCGCCAAGCGTTGCGCATTTTTGAGGAGCGGTGCCGGCATTTCGCCGAGCGCCTGAGCGTGCAAGTAAGGCGGCTGTCGCTGAGTTCAGCGCAAACGCGCTGGGGCAGTGCCAACGCCAACGGCTCGGTGCGTCTGAACTGGCGATTGATTCATTTCGGTATGCCGACCATCGATTACGTCGTCGCTCACGAGTTGGCGCATCTGCGTCACATGGACCATAGCCCCAAGTTCTGGGACGTTGTGCGCTCAGTCGTGCCGGACTACGAACGCGCGCGCGCCGTGCTGAATGAGGATGTGCTTCCCGTCCTCGACTAAGAACCCATCCGTGAGTAAGACGACCCTGCGCCGGCGCCCCATTGGGCACAGGCGTAGGAGCAAGACGCGCCGTGGTGTGGTTCACCACAAGCGGCTTGCGACACCCGCATGTGCCCAATGAGGCACCGGCCCGAAGGGTTGTGACGACAATGCGCGCCTGCGTCGTTGCAAGCCTTGCGCAGGGCACCACCCTGGGCTGCGGCTTGCGCCTAGCATCCATCGCATTGTCGTCACAACGCAGGGCCGTCTTGTTCACGGATAGGTTCTAAGGCTGACTTGCGGCGCGCTGCGCTGCAAGCCGGCACGGCCCAAATCAAATCGCGACATCGCCTATTGACCCGTTCGCCCATGCGCGAGGGACCTTTCTTTGGCCACATAGCGGGCAATGTGACCCCGCCTACGATGACGCCGTACAGAGCAAGGCGCGCCCAGTGATGTTGCTCAAACCACGCCTTGATCAAGGATTCAGTGGCGATCATCCTCGCAGCTGTCCAGCCGAGCACACCGGCACCGAGGACGATGATCACCGGGAACCGGTTGATAAGCTGCAATACCAGCTTGCTGCCCCAAACCACGATCGGAATGCTGATCAGCAGGCCGATCACGACCAGCAACATGCTGCCCTGCGCCGCACCACCGACGGACAACACGTTGTCTACGCTCGTGGCCATACCGGCCACCACGATGGTCTGGAATGCTGCTCGAACGATGGTCCTGCCGTCAATCGTGTGGCCGCCCTCTGGCTCTTTGGTCGACGTCCACGCAATCCACACCAGCGTCAAACCACCGAGGACTAAAAAGCCCGAAATCTTCAGCAAGCTGGCCACCACCAGCGTCAGCAGCACGCGCACCGCGATCGCCCCCGCCGTGCCCCAAAGAATCACGCGCTGCTGTACCTCGACCGGGACGTTGCGCACAGCCAACCCAATGACGATGGCGTTGTCGCCGGCAAGCACCAAGTCCAGCAAGATGATGGCCATCAGGGCCGAGAAGAACGCCGGTGAAAACAGTTCCATAGGAAACTAGCGTGGCAGCCGGTCAAACCCATCGGCGCGCAATCTCTGCGTTGGGCCCATGTCTTCGTAAACAAGATTTACACTTAAAGCCCACACAGGCCGAGCGTAGGTCGGTTGCATGAAAACCCGGCTGGCGCTACTGCACGGCCGGCTCGCTGAAACAGGGTTACCGAGAGGGTGAGCACGTTGCTCGGCAATATCTTCATCAGTCACGCGCGCCGCGATGACCAGGCTGAACCAAGGGCGATCGGAGCCAATGGGTTGGTGACTTCGCTGCACAACCAGTTGTTGGCCGACTTCGGGGCGTTGGGGCCGTTGCGGCCTACGATCTTCCGCGATATCCGGGAGAGCAGTGTCGCCGACCACTTCGAGCCGCGACTGAGACAAGCGCTCACCGAGGCTAAAGTTTTCTTGCTTGTGCTGTCGAGCAGCTGGCTTGACAGCCCCCGATGTCGGCACGAACTCGAGTTTTTCCTGGCGTGCTGGCGACAACGAAGTGAAGCCGAAAAAAGCCTCAACGAGCGGATTTTTCTCGTGCGTACGCACAACGTTCTCGCCTCGGACCGACTCGCGCCGCTGCAGCGCCATAGCAGCTACGACCTCATGTCCGTCGACCCCGACAATAAGGAAGAGTTCGAGTACTTCGATGTGGTCTTGGGCCGGCCACGCGACGAACGCTGGTACACATGTGTTCGTAGACTGGCCCAGGATCTCCGCACTCGGCTGTGTGGCTTGGGGGGGGAGCTCTCGGCGGACGCCGAACCTGAGCCCAATTCGCCCCCCAGGGTTACAGAGCGTTCAGAAAGTACAGTCGCAGTTTATGTTGCGCGGCCCGCCATCGACATGGAACAGAGTTGTGCCACGCTGGTCGACGAGTTGAGCCGCCGCGGTTACCGCATCGTGCCCGATCCTGACCAACCGCTACCGGCCGAACGCGATGCGGCGGTGGAGGCGATAGACGCGGCTTTGGGCGAGTCCGTCGTTTCGGTTCATTTGCTCGGCGACAAACTGGGCTTTCGCCCCGAAAACGCAGCGCCTATCGTGCGCTTGCAGCTGGAGCGAGCCGCAAACAAGGTGAATGCGTACTTCGCAGAGAACGCGTCAGACAGCGCGACAGTGCCGCGTCGCTTTCGCCGCCTGATTTGGGCACCGCGAGTCGCTCCCGAGCAGCCCGATGACGCGGATGTTCGCGAACCGCTGGCGGTGTTGGCAAAGCATACTCGGCCCGCGGTAGGAGCCGCGCCTGGCGCTGCGTTGCAGGCAGCGGACCAGTTGGTGGCAGACACGCTCCCCGAGTTTTCGCAGTTCGTCTTGGCGCACCTCGAAGAGAGTTTTGGCCCGACAGCCCCGTGTACTCGGGTCGCTCCGGGCGCGCAGGTCTACGTTCAACACGATGAAGGCGATGCCGTCGTCGCCGGTCAGGTCGCCGACGGTTTGCAGCGGCTGGGTTTCGCGCCGGTACTGCCACTCATGCAGGGCAGTGCTGACGAACGTTGGCGGGTTCACAGCGATTACCTGCAAACAGCCGAAGCCGTGCTGCTGTGCTGGGCCTATGGGTCGCCAGTGTGGGTTCGCGCCGCCGCCAGCGAGCTGCACCGCTGGCAAGACTTGGGACGCAGCAAGGCCTTTGCGTCACGAACGGTGATCGTTTTGCCACCGCAGATCGAAGCCAAAGCACGGCTGTGCACGCTGCCTGCGGGCGCTGAAATTGATCGAATCATCGACGCCACGACGGCGCCTCCCGTGAGGCCCTACGTGCTTGAACTGTTTCTGCAACAACTCTGAGGCGCAGCCGCGTGAGTAGCCAGCTGAATCCCAGCCGTCCGTTTCCGGGCTTGCAACCCTACGCGACCTCCGACCATGAATGGTTTTTTGGCCGCGCAGAACCCTCCTTAGCGCTGTACCGACTACTCAACCGTGTTCGTTTTGTCGCGGTCGTGGGCGGCTCCGGCAGCGGCAAGTCATCCCTAGTACGTGCTGGACTGTTGCCGCTGCTGGCCGAGGAAACAGCTGCTGACGGCGGGCGTCGCTGGCACTGGTGGGAGTTCAGTCCCGGCGATACGCCGATGGCGAACTTGGTTGAGATGCTCAACGGCGGGCTTGGAGACAATGCCAACGACGTAGAAGGTGCCGTCCATGAAGCCCGCCGGGAGCGGCTCTTTTTTCTGTTACGTAAATCGTCCTTCGGCCTCGTCGATGCGCTGCGCGAAATTGCGGTAGAGCCGGGTGCCATACCTATCGTCATTGTCGATAGGTTCGAAGAGTTGTTCCGTTTTGCCGACTTGCCGGGCACCGCGGCTGCCCACGCCCGGCGGCGCGAGGAAGCGGCGGCATTCGTCCAGCTCTTGCTAGAAGCGACACGCTCGTCCGATTTTCCGATACGCGTTATCTTGACCATACGCTGCGACGACCTCGGCGATTGCGCACGCTTTCGTGGCTTGCCCGAGCTCGTGTCCAGGGGCGAGTTTTTGGTGCCGTCGCTGTCCCGCCATCAGTTCGAGCAGGCGATACGCGGTCCGATCGAGAAAGCTGGCGCCAGCATCGCCGACGAAGTGGTCGAACGCCTGATCAACGTCGACCGCGGCGGTGCTGGCGACGAACGCGATCGGCTTGCCGTTTTGCAACTCGCGCTGCTGCGGATGTGGAGCCACGCTCACCGCAGAGGCTCGCAGCGCTTAGAGCTTTCCGACTACGAGGCGATCGGGGAGATCGCTACAGCCGTTGCTCAGCACGCTGAGGAAATCCTCGCCGAACCCGAGTTGAAAGACCTGGGCCTGGCCATTGAGCAGGTGTTTCGCGCCCTGACGCAAGTCGATCGTCAGGAACGTGGAATTTTGCGTCCCCTGGCTTACGGCCAACTGGTCGCCGAGTCCGCCATCCCCGAGTTGGACGTGCGTCGCGTCGTCGATCGGTTCCGCCGCGCGGACTGTTCCTTTCTCGTCCCGCCGTTGGTCGACGATCAGCCGCTCGACGTTGAAGATATGGTTGCGCTTGGGCACGAAGCGCTGATCCGCCACTGGCCGCGCCTGGCACGCGATGAAAACGGCGAACGCCGCGGGTGGGTCTTCGAGGAAGCCAGCGATGGACGCGCCTATGCTGCCCTGCTCAGTATCGCCAGAGGCGGCGCGACCGGCATGTCGGCAGACCTACCACTCGATCCAGTGCAGGCTCGCGCGCCTTGGTGGTCGAGCCGGCCGCGAACATCGGCTTGGGCAGACCGATACGGCGGTGATTTCGACAGCGTCGAGAAGGTTTTTGCGGCATGCGCGGTACGGCAGCTCGAAGCCGAACGAGAAGCGGCTAAAGCGAAACTGAAAGGGCGGCTCAAGGTAAGCAGCGCCTTGATCGGCGGCATCGTGCTGCCGCTCGCGGCATGGGTGTATTGGCAGTTCCAGCTCACGAAAGAACAGCTCTACGCCGCCCAACAATCGGCTGCCAGCGCTGAACAGGCGCTGGCAGCGCTGCGAACAGAAATCAAACCCGCCGAACCTAGCGCCTCAGGGGCGCAAGAGCACAAAGCATGGCCTGAGAAGCCGAAAGACATTGCGCAACAGCGGGCTCAGCCGGTTGAGAAGACAAGGGCTATCGAGGAGGCGCGAATGCCGCCGACAGAAGCAGTAAGCGCCGACGCTTTGTCTCGTCATGTTGTCGCTTCGTCGTTGGCCGCGCTCTCGGACAACCTTGACCGGGCTCTTTTGCTGAGCGTCGCGGCCAAGCATTTCAGTGACACCCCTGAATCGCGAGAGAGTTTGCTGCGTGCGTTGCAGCGCGCGCAGCGCGCGCCCGATGTTCTTTCTGGACACGAGGCAAGCGTGAACAGCGTTGCCTTCAGCCCCGACAGCAAGGTCCTCGCGTCGGTTGGGGCTGACCGTCGCGTGATGCTGTGGGACCCGATCAAGCGCAAGGCTCTCGGCGCGCCGCTGACGGGGCATAAAGCGCAGGCATCGAGCATCGCCTTCAGTCCTGATGGCGCTTTTCTGGTATCAGGGGGCGCCGACGAGTTGATTTTTTGGAACGTGTCTGGCCACAAACTGTTGGGGGTCGTGTCTACGGGTGGTGACAAGACCGACCCGAGGGGCAAGGGTCATGCGCGATCCGTTGGCGTGACCGACATCGCGTTCAGCGCCGACGGCAAACTCCTCGCCGCAGCGTTGGGCGACACTGTGCTGCTGTTCGACGCCTCGCGGCGCGCACCACTGAGCCTGCGTTTGACCGGACACCGCGGCAACGTGCTGAGTATTGCTTTCAGCCCAGATGGTAGGACGATCGCCGCAGCCGGCCTTGACCAAGAAATATCCCTCTGGGATGTCGCCAAAGGCACGCGCTTGGCCGTGCTGAAAACCAAGCAACAGGGTAGTGTCGCAAGCATCGCGTTCAGCCCCAACGGAAAACTTCTCGCCTCGGGTGGCATAGACAAGCAGGTGACGCTGTGGGACGTTAACAGCCGCAAGCAACTCGGCGAACCGCTGAAGGGACACGAGGACAGCGTGCGCGGCGTGGCATTCAGCCCAGACAACAAGCTCATTGCATCGACCGGAGAAGACGGCCGCGTCATCCTGTGGGACGTCTCCAGCCGCAAGCAGTTTGGCCAACCCTTTATGGGGCATACCCAAGCGGGTGTTGACGTGGCGTTCAGCCCCAATGGCAAGCTCCTAGCGTCGGCCGGAGACGACGGTCGTGTACTGTTGTGGAAAGTCAATGCTGACGATTGGGCCTCGATGGCTTGCGGTATCGCCAATCGCAACTTGACGCACCGTGAATGGAAGAAGGATGTTGGTGAGGCCGTTCCCTACCAGCGTGTGTGCCCGCGACTGCCTATGCCACGCGATTGATGGGGGCGTCATGACGAAAGCTGCGCCCACAACCGTTCCAGGCGCTTGACACTCACGGGTTGTGGCGTGCGCAACTGCTGCGCAAAAAAACTGACACGCAGTTCCTCCAGCAGCCATCGGTACTCTTGGAGCCTGACGTCAACGGCGCCTTTGCGTTCAGACAACAGCCTTAGGTAGCGTTGTTCCAGCGGGCGCAGCTCGACCAAGCGTTGCGCGTCGCGGCTTGGGTCGACGCGCAGTTTGTCCAACCGCAGCACAATCGCGTTGAGATAGCGCGGCAAGTGCGACAAATGCGCCCACGGCGTAGCGGAGATGAAATTCTTGGGACACAGCCGTGCAAGCTGTGCTTGTATGTCTTCAGCCATGTCCTTGGGCGGCCGTACGTCCTTGAGCTTACGCGCGGCCTGAGCGTAGCCGATGAGCGCCTGTTCGACAACGCGCGCAATTTCGTTGGCCACAAGACCCAGTCGCGCACGCCCTTCGACGACGCGACGCTGAAAGGTTGCGGCGTCGCTGGGCAGCGGTTCGGCCAGAAACGCACGGTCCAGCGCTACTTCGACGATTTGGTTGCGCAGCTCCTCGACCGTGCCCAAGCTCATGAAACTGACCGCCATTTCTTTCAGGTTGACGATGCTCTTTTCGAGCTGCTTCAGCGCATCTCGGATTTGCAGTGCAACCAGGCGCCTCAGGCCAGCACGGTGTCGAGCCGCTGCGACAGCCGGTTCGTCAAACACCTCGATTTCGACATGGCTGACGCGGTCGATCAGCGCTGGAAAACCGATCAAAGACTGATCGCTACGCTGGACTTGCATCAACTCGGGGAGTTCTCCGAACGACCAGTCGGTGTACTTCTCCGGCAATGGGCTGTCCTCACCGTAGGCACTGGTAACTGCCGATGTGCCAACGCGGGAAGCTGCAGGGGCCGTATTAGAAGGCGGCACTTTCGGACCGACGTCGCCCAGGCCGTCACCTTTGAGCGCCACCAAGGCCTGAAATGCCGAGCGCGCCTGGCCGCCCAACTCGGCCTTGAGCGCGACAACGTTGCGCCCCATGCCCAGCTGGCGGCCATGCTCGTCGACGACGAGCAAATTCATGAACATGTGCGGCGGCAATTGCTCCAGCTTGAAGTCGGCGCGCTTGACTTCGAGTTGCGACTGTTCGCAGACTTGCTTGCGTACGGCGTCTAGCAAGTCTGCTTGCGCAAAATCAGCTTCGGTGACAAATCGCTGTGCGAACTCGGGCAGCGGCACCAAGCGTGAACGCGGCCGTTGCGGCAAACTCTTGACCAACGCCAGCACCTTGTCTTTGAGCAGCCCCGGCACCAGCCAGCCGCAGCGTGCTTCGTTCACCTGGTTAAGGACATAGATAGGCACCTCAACCGTCATGCCGTCTTTGGCTGCGCCGGGATCGTGCAAATAGCTCACGGCACAATCCACACCGCCCAAACGCAACAATTTGGGAAAGTTGTCCGTGGTAATGCCCCCTGCTTCGTGGCGCATCAGTTCTTCACGCGTCAGGCACAGCAGGCGGGGATGGCCCCTGGCTTCGTTGCGGTACCATCGCTCCAGGCTACGGCCACTGCAAACGTCTTGCGGCAGCTGTTGATCGTAGAACGCGTAAATCAACTCGTCGTCCACCAGCACGTCTTGGCGGCGCGATTGATGTTCGAGTTCCAGCACCTGCGCAATCAATTTGCGGTTGGCGGCGAAAAAGGGCAGCTTGGTCTCCCACTCGCCACCGACCAGCGCGGCGCGGATGAAGATTTCACGCGCCACCGGCAGGTCGATCAAGCCGTAGTTGACGCGCCGATTGCTGTACACCACGAGTCCGTACAGCGTCGCCCTTTCCAGCGCAACCACTTCCGCGGCCTTTTTCTCCCAATGCGGCTCCAACAGCTGCTTCTTCAGCACGTGGCCGGCAAGTCCTGGAATCCACTTCGGCTCGATGGTGGCGATGCCCCGGCCATACAGGCGCGTCGTTTCGACCAGCTCACCGGCAACGATCCAGCGCCCAGGTTTTTTGTTCAGGTGCACACTGGGGTGGCGCCAGAACTTGATACCGCGCGCACCCAGGTACCACTCGTCTTCATCGCTCTTGAACCCGACGTTGCCCAACAAGCCGGCCAGCAACGCCACATGCACCTGCTCGTAGCTGGCGGGGAGCGTGTTCAGGCGCCAGCCCTGCTCGGCCACAACGGTATGCAACTGTGAGTGAATATCACGCCACTCGCGAACGCGCCGCGCGTTGATGAAACTCTCGCGCAGGCGCTGCTCTTGCTGGCGGTTCGAGATCTTGGCGGTATCGTTGGCCGCGCCCGCGTGCCCATGCGCTCCGCGGCCTTGCTCGATCCACCGCCATAACTTGAGGTGGCCCATGAACTCCGACTGCTCGTCGTCGAACTTTTTGTGCTTTTCGTCGGCTGCTTGCTGTGCTTCGAGTGGCCGGTCGCGCGCATCCTGGCCGGTCAGCGCTGCGGCAATGATCAACACTTCCGCCAGCGACTCGCGGTCGCGGGCTTCCAGAATCATGCGACCCACGCGCGGGTCTAGCGGCAGTTTGGCGAGCTCTTTACCAATGGCTGTCAACTCGTTGCGTTCGTCGACAGCGTTGAGCTCGCTCAACAGCGCGTAGCCGTCGGCAATCGCGCGCCGCGGCGGTGGCTCCAGGAAAGGAAACTCTTCCACGGCGCCCAGGCCCAGGGATTTCATGCGCAGGATCACACCAGCCAACGACGAGCGCGCGATCTCCGGATCGGTATAGAGTGGTCGCCCACCGAATTCCTTCTCGTCGTAAAGCCGGATACAAACACCATCGGCCACGCGACCACAGCGGCCCGCCCGCTGATTGGCCGAGGATTGGCTGATGGACTCGACCTGAAGTTGTTCGACCTTGTTGCGATAGCTGTAACGCTTGACGCGGGCTTGGCCACTGTCGATCACGTAGCGGATCCCGGGCACGGTGAGCGAAGTCTCGGCGACATTGGTTGCCAGCACAACGCGCCGACCGCTGCTGGTCTCAAAGACCCGGTCCTGTTCTTGCTGCGAAAGCCTTGCGAAGAGCGGCAAAATCTCGACCGGCCCGCTGCGTGCCTGCGCACTGGCGACGTGTTTGCGCAGGTGCTCGGCCGCTTCGCGAATTTCACGCTCTCCGGGGAGAAAGACGAGTACGTCGCCTGTGCCGCATTGCCACAATTCGTCTATCGCGTCGGCAATGGCGGCATTCAGGTCG
>JAOTTZ010000438.1 GCA_029864165.1 Burkholderiaceae bacterium | reverse complement strand
GCTGGCAGCGCTGGTTGTTTACTTGCTGCCTCATCAACGAACCGGCCAACAGCCTGTCAACAGCGAAGTGGCGTCGACCCCAGCATCGGCGGTCGCGGTCGAAGCGTCCGCGGCAGCGTCCGCGCCGGCATCATCCTCAAAGACGACACCGCCCTCCTCCGCGACGCCGGCGTCCGCGCCTGCCGCCAGCACGGGATCGCCTGTGCCCACCGGGCTGGTGCAATTGCGCGCCACGGCCGAATCGTGGGTCGAAGTTCACGACGCCAACGGCACCCCGCTGCTACTGCGTTTGCTGCAACCCGGTGAGGCTGTTGACGTCAAGGGCAACTTGCCGTTGCGGGTGACCGTCGGCAACGCCGCGGCCACTCAGCTCAGTTTCCGCGGGCAGGTCATCGATCTGGCGCCGCATGCGCGTGCCAACATCGCACGGCTCGACCTCAAGTAGGAGCGCCATGAGCTTGACCGCCACCGATTTCATCGCGTCCGCTGCGCCCGCCACACGCCGCACGCTCCAGGCCAAGGTGCGCTGGGGAGAACATGCCGTGATGATCGGCGGCGGCGCTCCGGTGTGCGTGCAGTCGATGACCAACACCGACACGGCAGACGCCGTCGGCACTGCCATCCAGGTCAAAGAACTGGCCCTGGCCGGCTCTGAGCTGGTTCGAATCACCGTCGATACACCTGAGGCAGCCCAAGCGGTACCGCACATCCGTGAGCAGCTTGACCGCATGGACATGCACGTGCCACTGGTTGGCGACTTTCACTACAACGGGCATCTGCTGCTCAGCCAATACCCGGCGTGTGCGCAGGCACTGAGCAAGTACCGCGTCAACCCCGGCAATGTCGGCAAGGGCAGCAAGCGTGACCGCCAGTTCGGCCAGATGATAGAAATCGCCGTCAAGCTCGACAAGGCGGTGCGCATCGGCGTCAACTGGGGCAGCCTCGATCAGGAACTGCTCACGCAGATGATGGACGACAACGGCAAGCTCGCGCAGCCCCATCCGCCCCAACAAGTCATGTACCGCGCGCTCATCACCTCGGCCATCGAGTCAGCGCGTTTCGCCCAAGACATCGGCCTACCGGCCGAGCAAATCATCTTGTCGTGCAAGATGTCGGGCGTTCAAGATTTGATCAGCGTCTACCGCGCCCTCGCCCAGCGCTGCGACTACGCTTTGCACCTGGGTTTGACCGAAGCAGGCATGGGCACCCGGGGCACGGTGGCTTCTGCCGCCGCACTGGCGCTGCTGCTGCAAGAAGGCATAGGCGACACCATCCGCGTTTCGCTCACCCCGCAGCCTGGCGAGGCCCGCACGCAAGAAGTAGTCATCGCGCGTGAACTGTTGCAGTCGCTGGGCTTGCGCTCGTTCAACCCCAGCGTCAGCGCATGTCCGGGCTGCGGGCGCACTACCAGCACCACATTCCAGGTTCTAGCCAAACAGATCGACGACTACCTGCGCGCGCAAATGCCGGTCTGGAAAGCTCGTTATCCCGGCGTCGAGACGATGAAGGTCGCCGTGATGGGTTGCATCGTCAACGGCCCCGGTGAAAGCAAGCACGCCGACATTGGCATCAGCTTACCCGGTACCGGCGAGGCGCCAACCGCGCCTGTGTTCATCGACGGCGAAAAAGCACACACGCTGCGTGGTGCCGGTATTGCGACCGAATTCCACGCCTTGGTTGACGCTTATGTCGAGAAGCGCTTCGGCACACTGGCTCAGTAGCCCGAATGGGATTTAAAGCTTCCCGCACCCGGTACCGGTAGATGACAGCGCCGCCGATCGGCATCAAGAATCTGTGGGCAGTCAGATGATCGTGCGTTGGCGTAACGCTTCATACAGGCAGATGCCGCTGGCCACCGACACATTCAGGCTTTCAACCGCCCCCTTCATGGGCAGGCTGATCAGTTCATCACAAGTCTGTCTGGTGAGCTGACGCAGCCCCTTGTCCTCCGCACCCAGCACCAACGCAACGGGGCCGCGCAGGTCTAGTGCATACAAAGACGTCGGCGCATCGTCCGACGTACCAATGATGCGAATCTCGCGCTCCTTGAGTTCATTCAAAGTGCGTGCCAAGTTGGTGACCATGAAATACGGCACCGTTTCGGCCGCACCGCTGGCCACTTTGGCCACTGTGGCGTTGATTCCCGCGGCATGGTTGGTCGGCGCGACCACGGCGTGCACGCCGGCGCCGTCGGCCACACGCAAGCAAGCGCCCAGATTGTGCGGGTCGGTCACGCCGTCGAGCACCAACAACAGCGGCGGGCCTGCAACCGCATCCAGCGTATCGTCCAATGAATGGGACTTGACCAGGGCTGACACCCGCGCCACCACACCCTGATGACGTTGGGTACCGCACAGCTTGTGCAGACGCTCGTCGTCGCTGTCGATCAACTTCGCACCTGCCTCCCTGGCCCGCTCGACAAAGACCCGCATGCGCTGATCTCGGCGCGAGGTATCGACATGAATCTCGTAGACAGTTCCCGGTGCCGTCTTCAGCCGCACGGCAACGGCGTGAAAGCCAAAAAGCGTTTTGG
>JAOTTZ010000439.1 GCA_029864165.1 Burkholderiaceae bacterium | reverse complement strand
CCTTCAGCGTTGTGGCAGCTTGCCGAAAGGCTCTGGGTGGCGGACTACCAGCACGGACCCGTGGGCGGTGTGAATCACCCGCAGCGCTACGGAACCGATCAGCAGGGCTTCGGTGGCTGTCAGGCCACGTGCGCCGATGACGATGCCTCTGCTGCCGAGTGCCTCGGCTTGTTCGACGATGCGGCGTGCCGGCTCACCCATCAGAATGTGGAGTCGCCACGCGAAATCCTTCGCACCTAGCTTAGCGCAGGCGTCCGCGGCAATCGCCCAGCCGCGGGGCGCTAGTTCGTGGTTGGCCGCCTCCTTGCTCAGCCACGGCTGAACGTTGACCAGATCGAGCACGCGTACGCCGGCCTCGGTGGAAAGCCGCTCAGCCATGGCCAGCGCGTTCATTGCGTGTTCGGAGCCATCGATTGCGACCAGCCAGCTATCGTTGGCGGCGCTGGGGAAGGGGGGATGCGCGGACTCGAACGTGACGGCGATGCGTCGACCGTTGTCGTCGCGCAGCTCGCGCATTGGCTGGGGCATCGTGGCCGAAGTGATGGTCTGGGCAGCGGGGGCGGATTCGGGGGCGGACTCGGGGGTGGACTCGTTGGGCATGCTGAAGCTCTCTTACTGTTAACTGTCCGTGTTGGGGAAGGCAGCCGGCTTGCGGTCGGACAGCTTCAGGCTGAGGACAACGGAAGCTGCAATGATGGCGCCGACGATGGCAAGCGACCATTGCACCGGCATATGGACCCAGGGCATGGCCAGCATCTTGCCGCCGATGAACACCAGCACAATCGCAAGCCCATACTTCAGCAGGTGAAAACGATCGGCCATGTCGGCCAACAGAAAATACAGCGCCCGCAAGCCCATGATGGCGAAGATGTTGGACGTGAAGACAATGAACGGATCGGTAGTGATGGCGAAGATCGCTGGAATACTGTCCACCGCAAACACCACGTCGCTGGCCTCGATCAACACCAACACCAGGAACATCGGCGTTGCGTACAGCAAGCCCTGCTGGCGTATGAAGAATGACTGGCCGTGAAAGCCCGGCGTGATGCGCATATGGCCGCGCAGCCAGCGCAGCAGCGGGTTACGTTCCAGGTCGGGTTGCTTGTCGGCAAACACCAGCATCTTGATGCCGGTGACGACCAAGAAGGCGCCGAACACATAGAGGATCCATGCGAACTCCTGCACCAGCCAAACGCCGGCCAGGATCATGCCGGCACGCATGACGATCGCACCCAGCACGCCGTAAAGCAGCACGCGCCGTTGCAACTCGGGCGGCACGGCGAAGTAGGTGAAGATCATCACGAAAACGAACATGTTGTCCACCGACAGCGACTGTTCGATCAAATAGCCGGTGATGAACTCGAGCGCCTTGCGGTTGGCGACTGCGCGGCCCAGCGTGCCATCCAAGTACCACCAAAGCAGTGCGCTGAAGGCCAGGGCCAGCGCAACCCAGACCAGCACCCAAGTGCCCGCCTCCTTGACGGATACCCGGTGCGCTTTCCTGCCGCCGAACACGAACAGGTCAAGCGCCAGCATGGCAAGCACGAATGTGATGAAGGCGGCCCACATCGGGCCGGTGGCGAAGGTGTAGTCGGCTTCCACGCTCTGTGCCTTCAAACAGCGCCGCTGCGTGCCAGCGCTTCGATACGTTGCGTGATGGGTGGGTGGCTTGCAAACAGCGCCATCCAAGCCGGGCGCCCGTGGATGCCAGCGGTCGCTACCGTCTTGGGCAATTCGCCCGCTTCCAGGCCACCAAGACGGCGCAATGCCGCCATCATGGGGCGTGGCGAGCCGAGCAGCTTGGCCGCACCTGCGTCAGCGCGCAACTCGCGCTGGCGTGAGAAGAACATGACGATGAGGCTGGCGAGTACGCCAAAGATCACGTCGCACACCACGACGGTGATCATATAGGCGATACCCGGTCCATGCTGATGCTGGCTGCCCCTGCGCAGCATGCTGTCCACCAGCCAGCCGACCACGCGCGCCAAAAAAATGACGAAGGTGTTCACGACGCCTTGGATCAGCGTTAGCGTCACCATGTCGCCGTTGGCAACATGGGCCACTTCGTGGGCCAGTACCGCTTCGGCCTCTTCGCGCGACATCGCATGCAGCAGGCCGGTGGAGACCGCCACCAGCGCATTGCTGCGGCTCGGACCGGTGGCGAACCAATGCGGTCTCGGTGTGTCAACCGGATAGGCAAGGTCAAGCAGTGACTGGGGATGAAGAAGCTCCATGACCGCTTCACACTACCTGTAGTGGCTTGGTGTGTCAACCGGATAGGCAAGGAAGAATCAATGGGGTGCCGAGGTCATGCCGTCATTACCCGAAACAGTCGACGGCCGACACTGCCGCCCGGCGTGCTATGGTCAACGGGGGTTGCGCGTGCCTCTCAGACGGCCTTGCGATGGCGCGCAGCAACGCGCAGCGCCGCTAAACCAGCCAGCATCAACACATAGGTTTCGGGTTCCGGCACGGATCCAACAAAGCCGCTCACGTCTGTCAGGATCACGCGACCGTTGAGGGCTTGAAGCTC
>JAOTTZ010000437.1 GCA_029864165.1 Burkholderiaceae bacterium | reverse complement strand
GCGCGACAGCGATCAAGTGCTGCACATGCGGGCACCAAGACGGCGAGGCGGCTCGTCACCGCTGGTAGGTCGTCTCGGCGGCGACGAGTTCTTGATCTTGTTGCCCGATGTAGAGACCGAAGCGCAGGCGATCCTGGTATCCGAGCGCATCCTGGCCGAGCTCGGCAGGCCGCTGACTTTGGCAGGCCAGACAATTTACTGTTACGCCAGCATCGGCATTGCGATTTACCCACGGCACGGTGAAGATGTGCGCACGCTGCTGCGCAACGCCGACCAGGCCATGTATATCTCCAAGCGTGTGCGAGGCAGTAGTGTGACCGTGTTCGACCACGATCTCGATCAAGCCTCTGTGCGTCGCCTGCGCTTGCTCAGCGACTTGCATCAGGCAGTGTCGCAAGAGCAGTTCGTGTTGCATTATCAACCGGTACTCGACATGACCGCGGGCCGCATCTGTTCGGCCGAAGCCTTATTGCGCTGGCATCACCCGGAGTTGGGGCTGCTGCCACCGGATGAATTCATCCCCTTGCTTGAGCGCAGCGGGCTGATTGTCCAGGCCGGTTCTTGGGTGTTGCGCAGCGCTTGCCGGCAGCTGTTGCATTGGCTGCAAACTGGCAGCCCTATCGAGAGCGTCGCTGTCAACGTGTCGGTAGTGCAGTTGAGCCAAACCGACTTTGCCGTGGAAGCACTTCGAATTGCCGAGGAAGAGAACGTCGATCCGGCGCGCATCGTGATCGAAATCACCGAATCGGTGCTAATGGAAAAGCCCGACGAGCACGTCCATCAGCTGCAGCAACTGCGTGAGGCTGGTTTCAATGTGGCGCTAGACGACTTCGGCACCGGCTACTCATCGCTAAGCTACCTGCGGCGCTTGCCAGTCAACATGCTCAAGATCGACCGCTCGCTGATAGAAGATGCCGCCCACCCGATTGGCCGGGCGATCTTGTTTTCGGTGGCCGAACTGGCGCGCAGCACCAGCATTACCTGCGTGGCCGAGGGCGTGGAAAGCAAAGAACAGTACCGACAGTTGCAAGAAGCGGGTTTCACGCGAGCGCAAGGCTGGTTGGTGGCGCGCCCGCAACCGGCGGCGGACGCCGATCAGTTGGCCCGCACCTTTGATCTGGCGAAACTGCAAATCGACATTGCCTGAATGTCCGCGTCAGCCGCGGCATATTCACATAACTTTACTCGCCAGCCAAGCTTCGTTGACCGTGGCCACTCAACATTGCCTAGCGGCCAATAGGGTCGTGTCTTTCAAGGAGTCAAAGATGTCTTTTACAAATAGTTATTGTTCGCGCGACTCAGCTCGCGCTTTGCGGCACGGGCTGCTGGGCGCCTTGATGGCGATCGGTGTTGCCGCGCCACAGATGGTTTGGGCCGAGCGTGACCACCACGGCCGAGACCACGGGATGTTCATGATGGGCAACCCGGACAAAGTCGCGCGCAAGGTCGATCACATGCTCGAACACTTGGACGCTACCGATGCTCAGCGCACGCAGGTCAAGCAAATCGTGCAAGCTGCTGCGGCTGATTTGAAGACTCAGCGCGCAGCGGGTAAAGCGCTGCACGAACGCGCAATGGAGTTGTTTACGCAGGCCAGCGTCGATGAGAGCGCAGTCGAAACTTTGCGCCAGCAAATGGTTCAACAGATGGACCAATCATCGCGACGCATCACGCAGGCAATGCTGGAAGTGAGTCGTGCGCTGACCACTGAGCAACGTGCCAAGCTTGCGGAGCAAATGAAGCGCAGACATGAAAAGAGGCAGCGGCATTGGCATGATTGATGCAATAGCATGACGACGATGCCATAAACGCCTGCCAGACTTTGGCGGCATAGGCTGCAAACGGGTCGCAATGGTCCGCACTTGACCGGCTTCTTGCCCCATAGCACCTGCTATGGGGCAAGAAGCCGGTAGGAACCGTGCGCGCTGGGGCCAATGAGTCGTGTTGCTGTTGTGGCCGTCGCGTATGCTGCTGTTACCGACACACAGCACGTCGAGATGTGTGGAGCAAAGTCTTTCTCGCTAACGCCATGAGCATGCATCTACTGTTGATAGACGACGACAAGCGCCTGATCTCTATGGTTGGCGAATACTTGCAGAGCGCCGGCTTCAATGTCACGACGGCGTTTTCTCTCGCCGGTGCTCGCGACGTGTTGCGTACGGCTCAGTTCGACGCCGTAGTGCTCGACTTGATGCTGCCCGATGGTGATGGACTTGATTTGTGCCGCGAGATTCGCGCCGATCCGAGCACACGCCGATTGCCCATGTTGATGCTGACCGCGCGCGGTGAGTCCCCCGATCGCATCGTCGGGCTGGAACTGGGAGCCGACGACTACGTTGCAAAGCCGTTCGAGCCGCGAGAGTTGCTGGCTCGTATCAAGGCCTTGTTACGGCGCGCTGCGTCGACGCCTGTCGATGGTGAAGTGCTGCGCTACGGCCGGCTGGAAATCGATCTGGATGCGCGCGTTGCCCTTTTGGGGGGCAGGCCTTGCGATTTGACCAGCCATCAGTTCGACCTGCTCGTTGTGCTGGCCC
>JAOTTZ010000436.1 GCA_029864165.1 Burkholderiaceae bacterium | reverse complement strand
ATGATGCGCGCACCGCCGGACCCAGAGCCAGCCAAACTCAAGCGCGACGTGGGGAAACTGCTGCGCGCCTCGGCGTCTTGGGACCGGCCGGGTAGATAGTGTCGTACGACTTGGCTCCGGTCGCTCGCATTGCGCTGGTGGGGGTGGCGCTCGCGGCAGTACCGCTGGCCTGGGTATGGCTGCGACATCGCAGGACGACGCCTGCGCAAGGTCTGCGTGCACTGACCTTGGTGACCTTGTTTCTCACCTTCGACTTGGTGCTGTTGGGTGCCTTTACGCGGCTCACCGATTCGGGCTTGGGCTGCCCGGACTGGCCGGGCTGCTACGGTAACGCCAGCCCGCTGGGGGCACAAGCCCAAATAGACGCCGCGCAAAGCGCGTTGCCGAGCGGGCCGGTCACTCATGGCAAGGCCTGGATCGAGATGACACACCGTTACTTGGCCACAGGTGTTGGCGTGCTGATCACAGTGCTGGCGCTCATGAGTTGGTTGCAGCGCAAGCGCGTCGCCGTTTCGCCCTGGTGGGCAACGGCAACACTGGCCTGGGTGTGCTTGCAAGGCGCGTTCGGCGCGCTCACGGTCACGATGAAGCTCTACCCGGCCATCGTCACCGCACACCTGCTGGGGGGCATCACGCTGCTTGCGCTGCTGGCCGCGCAAGCGCAAGCTTATGTGCCCGGGCCGTTGCCTTTGCCACGGCGGCTGTACACGACGACGCTGGCGGTTCTTGCGCTCAGCGTGCTGCAAGTTGCGCTCGGCGCTTGGGTCAGCGCCAACTATGCGGTGCTGGCCTGCACCGACTTTCCGACCTGCCAGGGCAGCTGGTGGCCAGCGATGGACTTTGAACGCGGCTTCGCGCTGCGGCGCGAGTTGGGCCAGGACGAGCATGGCGAGTGGTTGCCCTTTGCGGCGCTTACGGCCATCCACTACGCGCACAGGCTGGCGGCTTATGTGGTGTTGACTGCGATCGCGCTGCTAGCGTTGCGCTTCATCGCGCAACCGCCATTGCGAAAATGGGGGTGGGCGCTGGCAGGCTTGCTCGTGTGGCAGTTTGCCAGCGGACTCGCCAACGTCGTCCTCGGCTGGCCCTTGCTTGCTGCGGTAGCGCACACTGGCGGCGCCGCGGCGCTGGTCGCGCTGCTTACGGTGCTGGTAGTTTGGGCGCGTCAAACGGGGCCACCTGCCGCGACAAACCAGCACGCCGGCGGTCAGCTTGACGCGGTTCGTTAGTCGGCCCCGCATCTGCATGCTCCGTAGAATTGCGCTTGGCTATGTCCGAAACTCTTGCTCCTGTCGCGCCACCCCATGTTGCTGTAGCGACTCGCGTGCGTCTGTTCTACGCGCTGACCAAACCGCGCGTGGTGCAGTTGATTGTGTTTTGCGCGGTTGTCGGTATGTTGTTGGCCGAGCCGGGCTGGCCCAATTGGGTGCTCATGCTCAGCGCGACCTTAGGTGTCTGGCTGGTTGCCAGTGCGGCCGCTGTGTTCAACTGCCTGGTCGAACAGCATATAGACGCCAAGATGACGCGCACCGCGTGGCGCCCCACCGCTAAGGGCCAGCTGACCATTGCGCAAACGCTGGGCTTTTCAGCCTTGTTGTGCGGGCTGGGCAGCCTGGCTCTCTACGCCCTGGTCAATCCGTTGACGATGTGGCTGACATTGGCCACCTTTGTAGGGTACGCATTCGTCTACACCGTCGTTCTCAAGCCCATCACACCGCAGAACATCGTCGTTGGCGGCGCCTCGGGCGCTATGCCGCCCGTGCTGGGTTGGGCTGCCATGCGCGGTGAGGTCGGGCCAGAAGCGCTGATGCTGTGTCTGATCATCTTCTTGTGGACACCACCACACTTTTGGTCGCTGGCGCTTTACCGGGTTGAGGACTACCGCAAATCGGGCCTGCCGATGCTGCCAGTCACACATGGCTCAGAGTTCACGCGCTTGCAGATTTTCCTCTACACGCTGCTGCTGTTTGCGGCCACTTTGCTGCCCTTTTTGTTCGGCATGAGCGGCCCGATCTACCTGGTAGCCGCGGTGCTGTTAGGCACCGGATTCACCGGCTACGCGTGGGCGCTGTGGCGCCACTACAGCGACACGCTGGCCCGCAAGACTTTTGGCTTTTCCATCCTGCACCTCTCGTTGCTGTTCTCGGCCTTGTTGCTGGACCACTATCTAGTGTAGTGTTGCATGCTATGCGGTACTTATAAAACCGATGCGTTTGGGCCTGTAGCTAGGCGCAAACCACAGCAATAGCCAAAGCTATTGCGAGGATTTGCAACGACGCTACGGGGCCAAAGGCGCGGTTTTTAAGTGCTGAATAGCGTGCAACACTACACTAGGAACTCACACATGAACCACCGCCGCCAATTCTTACTTTGGCTGGGGGCCGCGGGGCTCGCGGCTTGTGATAAACCAAGTGCACCAAGTTCTTCAAAACCCGTTTTTTATGGCGTCGACATCACTGGCGCTGATTACGGCCGCAAGCTCGACTTGCCCGACATCGACGGCAAGCCGCGCTCGCTGGCGGACTTCAAGGGCAAGGTCTG
>JAOTTZ010000435.1 GCA_029864165.1 Burkholderiaceae bacterium | reverse complement strand
GTGCCCGTCGGGTACGACATGCCAATACTGCACCGGCCGCACGGTGGACAGCTGCACCGTCGCGCTGCTGCCGTTGTGCACGCGTACTTGCTGCACCGGCTGCTCGCGCCATGCTGCGGCGTCAGTGCTGCGCAGGTTCAAGTTGCCGGTTTGGAGACGCGCTGCATCGACCTGGCGCAGTTCGACCAACAAGTCACGCTGCGGCAGCGTTGATTCGGCGAACAGGGAACCGTGCAACAACATACCCAGCGTAACGGCTACGAGCTTTGCGCCTGCTTGGTACGGCCTGTCAACGCGCAGGCGGCTCAAAACGGTCAACATGGGGGCGATCCGCTTTCATGGGTGGATAGGTTGTCATTGTCGCGAATCCGGAGACCATTGCTTCGGCCTTCCAAGATTCAAGCAAAGGACAGAACTCGTCTCAAGGCTGTCGCGTAGCGTACAGGCTGGGCTTGTCGCAGCCAGGCCCCGGTACCTCGCGATGTGACGTGGTGCAGCGCACCGGCAAACTCCAAGCGAAGAGGCCTGGCCACTGCGGGAGTTTAGCTGAAATGTGAGACCTGACCCTATGCATTCTCTGAGACCTGACCATATGCATTCTCATGGTTCGCGTGCGCCAGCACGTGGACGCACTCGATGTGCTCAAACTCATCAACCGCTTTCTCAAAGGTGGGGTGCAGGTGGCGGGCCAATGCCAAGCGACAACCCAGGGGGTGCCGCAAGGAGGCCCCTTGTCGCCCGTGTTGGCTAACGTGGTACTTGACGAACTGGACTGGGTGCTAGAGCGCCGAGGCCACCGCTTTGCCCGATACGCTGACGATTGCAACCTCTTTGTCAAAAGCAAGCGTGCGGGGGAGCGGATCATGCACAGCGTAACGCGTTACCTGCGCGATTCACTGCGGCTCACAGTGAACGCCCAAAAGAGCGCTGTAGATGCCCCAAGGAACCGCAAGTTTCTTGGCTTTACCGTCAGTCGTGGGGACGCGAGGCTCAAGGTGGCGAACTCTGCCATCGACAAACTCAAGGCCGAAGTTCGCGCGCTGACCCGTCGCACACGAGGCCACCGTTTGAGTGACATCGTGCAAGAGTTGAAGACTGCCCTGACCGGGTGGAAAGCGTATTTCGGGATTGCCGAAGTGTTGAGCCCTCTGCGCGAACTCGACAAATGGGTGCGACGGCGGTTACGATGCTACGCATGGAAGCAATGGGGCAGCGGGGGCTACCGCGAACTCAGGAAACGCGGGGTCAGCGTGCGCGAAGCTTGGAACACAAGCAAGAGTGCGCATGGCCCATGGCGGCTGAGTCAAACGCCAGCGTTGACGCTGGCCCTGCCAACAAAGTTGTTTCGTCAAATGGGACTGCCCGAGTTGGCAACGACAAGGGCAGCATGAGATCAACCGCTATTCAAGGAACCGCCGGATACGTGATCCGTATGTCCGGTGGTGTGGGAGGGAGGGGCCGTGAGGTTGCTTCCTATCCCGATTAGGCTTCAATGAACGCCCGTCAGTTGCTCGCCAAGATCTCTAATCATTGGCCTGAGCAAGTAGACGTTGCACAGCGAGAAAGGAATTCTTCAGGCGATTTTTGGTTTCCAAAATTGGCACAAATTAACCACGAGGTCGAAGACAAAATTGATTACGATGAGGTTGGCGATTGGAGCAACATAGCAGCATGGTCGTTTTATCAAGCAGTTACAGAATACGCCCGCGAATTAGCAGAAATTGATGTCCATCGCCTCACAATCAGCGACGTACCAATGGGTATTTTTGACAAATGGGTCAGATTTAACCTAGATGGCTCAGATTGGTCAGCCCAAAGAAACGAGTACACCGGGATTGGATAACACCAAGATTTCCGGCGAGTCGCCTGCGTGTCCCGGACAGCTTTCGTCTTGTTTCACGAAACGCGGCCTACCCGGCAGTCGAGCTAACCGCCTTCGGCGTCAGCTCACTTTCAACGTTGAAAGTCCGTTTCCTTTCGCTCGCTACTTCAGTTAAGGGTCGGCTGTTGACGGACGCTCCCGACGAGCGCGTGTCAAGTGTGCAGTATTAACCTGACGCTCACCAGGCGCCAAAGCGTCAATGACTCCGCTCGTAAAAAACAGAACAGTGTCGCGTACTAGCTCGAAGTCAACAAGGTTGAAGCTGCATCTGACAACTACCGCGGCGGCTGGCGGCCTGCCTGCGGCTGGGTTTGTGCATTCGGGCTGGGCTACGAATTCCTGCTTCGCCCGCTGCTGCCTTGGTTCGCCGACTTGTCTGGCGCTGACGTCGCGGCCATGCCGGAGATTGATACCAAAGCACTCATAACGCTGCTTGTCGGCATGCTTGGAATGGGTGGGCTGAGAAGCTTTGAGCGCTTGCTAGTGGGAAGGCGCAATTCGTGGGAACGACCCCGCTACGACCGGCAGCAGGAGTAGGGTCAGCAGCAGGAGTAGCAGGAGTAGGGTCAGTTCTAACATTCCAACATATCAGTTAAACTCCTGCGATGGCCAGACCGCTACGTTTAGAGTTTGCAGGTGCCCTGTATCACGTCACGTAGCG
>JAOTTZ010000032.1 GCA_029864165.1 Burkholderiaceae bacterium | reverse complement strand
GAGCCGACGAGATCGTGATCTTCGGCGCTGCCAGCGAAACGTTCAACCAACGTAACATCAACTGCAGTATCGATGAAAGCATCGCGCGCTTCCAGCCTGTGGTTGCTGCGGCACACGCGAATGGCATCAAAGTGCGCGCCGCGATTTCGTGCGCGCTCGGCTGCCCTTACCAGGGTGACGTGAGCCTTGACGCATTAGAGCGCGTAGTACGGCTGATGAAGGGCATCGGCGCCGATCACTGCAGCGTAGCCGACACCATCGGTGTGGGCACTCCCCATCACGTCCAAGCGGCCATGGAGCGCGCATTGAAGCATTTCCCCCTGGTTGAAGTAAGCGGACACTTTCACGACACATACGGGCAAGCGTTGGCAAACATTTACGCTTGTCTGGAAATGGGAATACACACCTTTGATGCCAGCGTTGCCGGACTTGGCGGCTGCCCCTTTGCCCAGGGAGCGACGGGCAACGTCGCGACCGAGGACGTGGTGTTCATGCTGCGCGGCCTGGGTATCAATACCGGCGTCGAACTGGGCCCGCTGATGGGCGCAGTGCGCTACATCTCCGGCGTCCTGCAGCGCAAGCCGGCGTCGCGCGCGGGCAACGCGCTGTTGGCATCCCGGGCGCGAGCGTCTGCGTAGGAACGATATGAAGCATCTGCGTTTTTACTTCGACATAGTCTCGCCATACGCCTACTTGGCTTTCGAGCGGCTGCCATGCGTGCTTGAGGGGCTGTCGTACGAAGTCAGCTACCAGGCAGTCGAGAGGGCGGGCTTGCCGGGGTACCGGGGCGATGATTCATCCAGTGCAATCGAAATGCAACAGGCGCGGGAGATGGCAAACCGTTATGGCCTCGAACTGAGCCTCCCGGCTCCCTACCCATTCAGCCCCGTGGCCCTACTGTGTCTGGCACTGGCCAGTGCGCGTGAAGGCTACACACCCAGCCGCTACGTGTGCAAAAGCGTGTTACACCATGTGTGGCGCGGCGGTGGCGATGTTTACAACGCACAGCGTTCACAAGCGCTGAATCGCGCACTGAAGCTGGATCGTGATGCGGCGGGTCACGACGCCCTGCAAACTTTGCGGGTCGCCACCGCCGACGCAGCCGCACGCGGCGTGTTCAACGTCCCCACCGGCGAAGTCGATGGCCAACTGTTTTGGGGCCTGGATTGCCCGGAAGGGTTAGCCGCCTACATGCGCGGTGACGCAGAATCTACGGAGCGCTCACCCCCCGAAATGGACGGGCGGCGGGGCTGAACAGACAGAATACCGGTAACGCGTTGTCACAAAACGCCTCCGACGGCACCTTCAGGTGTATGCTTAAATTTTGTTGTTTCCGGGTTGCTGGCTGCCTGCGCCATCCAATCAAGCCCTCCTCTAGCGTGAAATACAAGCCGGTTTGCCTCACGAAGGGCTTTACATGTGAATATTTACACAGGCATTTGTGGTTGATCGGATTCAAAATGGCAGCATCGGTATCGATGGAAGGTTGTTAAGTTGTCCGCTGATTGGATTACTTGCCATCCCCAAACAACTTACGATGTGAATGTGAGCCATGAACTTCAATTTGCCACCGAGCGCAAGAAATCCTTTCGACGCGCTCGACTTCACGCCCACCGACTTTGACGAAGCTCGTCGGGCACTTGATGAGCTACCGGCCGGGGTGGGGGCACTGGAGAAGTTCAACCCCAACTACTGGGCTCAACGGCGGCGTGCCATACGGGCGGATGACAGGGCACTGACCGGAAGCGCTCTTGAATGGCTTATGCATCTTCCGCCTGGCGTTCGCCCACAACGGCTTTGCCAGGAGTTTCCGCGGGTGGCGAACTTGCTTGCAGAGGCGTGGACCGACCGTCACAGCGCTGTTGCTGAGTTGAACGACTTGATCATCGACAAGCGCGTTGGGCGCCGCGGCTTTCCCGCGCCAGTACGAGATGAGTTGTGCTCGCTGCGCAATATGCTTGGCGCACCGCGGCCTAACCTGTAGCAGATCGGCAAAGCGATCAACCGCGGCAGCGTATTGCGGCGGTTGGGGTTCATCGCCGCGTAGATGCAACGCGGCAACCTACACCGTGAACTCATGCACAGTGCTCATCGCGCTCTGCCGTAACGCAGGACAACGCAGACGCTGATGCTGTGATCGGCCACCGACTGGCTTTGTGTATGCGCGGCAACGGCCGGAACGGCGCCGAAGACCGCGCAGCGTGCCAGCTGCAATTCAAGTAAGAGGCGGCGTCGAAACCAACTCTCCCAGCTACAATTTTTCCGTCTATACGCTGAACCCACAATCCGCCCGGCGCACGCAGCGGTAGGATGCAGCCCACGAAACACCGCGCTGCGCCATGCCCTTTTTTCGCCCCATTGCCTTGCCCCCCACCGCCAAAGGTGCCCTTTGGTTGCACTCGATGCCTGGCCGGCTAGAGCCTTGGGAAGCCTTTCTCGTCGAGGCGCGGCGGACAGAGGTTACCCTGCTGGTGTGCTTGACCCCGCGCTACGAACTGGCATCCATCTCACCCGCGTACGACGCAGCGCTTACGCAAGGCAGCCTACCCATGCGCTGGTTGCACCTGCCCATGCGCAACTTCGGCCTGGGCGACGACGTAGACGCGTTTCGAGCGGGTATAGAGCAAACCGCCGCCGATGTGACTCGGGGCGACATAGCGCTGCTGCACTGCGCTGCCGGCATAGGCCGCACCGGCACCGCGGCCGCGTGCCTGCTTAAAAGCCTAGGGCTGCCGAAAGATCAAGCCCTACAACGCGTGCGCGACGCCGGATCGAACCCGGAATCTGCTGTGCAGTCGGGGCTGGTGGACACGTTCTAAGGCATCACGGCGACGTTGCTCGCTCAACCCGCTGGCTGCTGAAAGCCGCTTGCACGAAAGGTCAGCACCAGCGTATCGCGGTGACCACATTCCTTGGCGCTCGCGTCTATTGGCTGGATGGGGGTGGTCTCATGGATAAAGCGCTCGTCGTCCAGCACCAGTACCGACCACGGCTCGCTCATCGTGAAGCGAATACCGTGTGCTCCGGCCGCTTCGAAAACTCGCGTCTCGCCACCCTTGATGCCTAGGCGGCCTACCAGAACCACGACGACGAAATCAACCCCGTCGCGGTGTGCGCCTTCAGGCGTGGGACGGCCGATACCGTCGGTCGTGTCGATACGGAACTGGTGCGCCTCCACGTACCACGGTTGCACGCCCTTTAGCGCCGAGCAGCATGTCGCCATGACGCGCAGAATCTGCTGCCACAGGGGCTGAACCACCATTTCGGCGGCCATAGGCTCGAACCAGCGCTCCAGCCCGCCGTGCAGCGCGTTGTACTCAATAGACTGCCAGTGACCCCGGTGCGGTACGCAGCGTACATCGTCGCGGTCAACGACAAAGCATGAATGTCTGCGCCGCCGGTAGCGCCCGCTGTCGCGCAAGTAGATATCGGGCGCCAAGTCGTCCCAGTACGTTCGCAGAGTTTCGAGCGCGCCGGGCGGGGAATGTAACAGATGGCTAAAGCCTTGAGGGCTGAGCATGGCATTGCCTTGTTCGCGCAGTACGCGAACAAGGTGTTCAGGTGCGACGGTTGCAGGTGGCGGTGTCATGTTCGTGCAACGTCGACGATTCCAGCCTGCCTTCGAGGTACTTGCATGGGAGAGTGATTTCGCATGAAAATCCGCGAGTTGTTGCCTGGAATTCGATCAGGGTGAACGGCTAGTGATAGCGCGCGATTGTGCGGCTGCACGATTTTTCTAATCTTCGGAACCAAGGAGAGATCTCATGGCCAAGGGACAAGCGCGCTCCAACAAGGAAGCAAAAAAACCCAAGAAGAACACCGGGCCTGCTAAACCGGTGACACCCGCCGATTTGCTCCCGACCGTTACGACAACCATACTGGAACGAGGAAAGAAAAAGAAGTAGTAGTAGTCTTGCGACTGGGTGGTCGCTTCAGGGGCTGGTCACTCAGTCCAGCCAACCCCTCGCCGAACCAGGAAGAAGGCAGAAACTCTCAGCCGGCAGGTTCGTAGAACGAAAGGGTGGGGTGATTTTGTCAGCCCCTACGGCCATGCCCACGGCCCTTACCGCGCCCCCTGGCGCCATCCTGATACATGCGCATCTTCCTACCGTGACCTCGTTCGTAGGTCGCTGACCGCAAGAAGTGGACTCGCTGGCCATAATGTCTGTACGCCCCGCCGGGATGGGCCCAGTGTTGCGCGTGGACCAGCGGCGCGTGAGGGCGTACCCGTGCCGGCACGACCGCTCGGGCCGGCCGGACAACGATCACTGACTTCTTGTGCAGCACGCGTCGATGCGGCGCCGTCACTACCTGCACGCTACCGTAGACGCCGGGTGAAATCTGCCCGCCCACAATGACGCTGACTTGCGCATCGCTTGCGTAGCTGGCGGAACACGCTGCTCCAAGCAGGAACAGGCTGAGTAGCTTAGACGTCTTCATAGTTTCTCCAGGTGAGGTGATGGTTCGCTAATCACGGTAGCGGTGCGACTTGCTCGCTACTCTTTGGAAAACGCATCACCCAGTCCTTAGGCTGACAGCGCTCGCGAATAGTTTCTTCTTGTTTCACTGCCGACGCTACGTCCAAGTGGTGCGCCCCCACCGCTGGCAATTCTGCAAACCAGCGCGCAATATACCGCGCTACCGTGTTGCATTCTTCCCGCGTTTGACGAGGCCGCATGGCATCCGACTCTTCGGCCGCTTCGGGCCGGGATCCAGTCAGGCTCGCGCCTTGGAAGCCGGTGCTTGCAGTAGAATCGCGCCGCAGGCTCAATCTAAGACCGCCCCGCGCAAAGGTCTTCTTTCTACCCTGTTGTGTCGTTTGGATGCTGCAGGTCACGCTAGAAATCCCCACGGGTTCGTTGCTTGGGTATTCCTGCGAGCGCTAGTGGTCTGTGGTAAGTTAGACGGCACCTATAAAAGTAGTCTATGCGTTCCTGCCTGTAGTTTGGCGTGAACCGCAGCGGTACTCAGGGTGTGTCGCCAAGATTTGCGATGGCACCGCGGGGGCAAAGGGTGCGGCGTTAATTGCCGCTTGGCGTGCAACAGATCACAGCATTTGCTGCGCACATTTTTGTTTTGATAGGAACGTTAGATGACAACCCAAACCGGTACAGTGAAGTGGTTCAACGAGAGCAAAGGCTACGGCTTCATTGCTCAAGACGCAGGTGGTGCAGACTTGTTCGCCCATTTCCGTGACATTGAAGGCAGCGGATTTAAAACCCTGCAAGAAAACCAACGCGTTGAATTTGAAGTCAAGCAAGGCCAAAAAGGTCTGCAGGCTTCAAACATCAAGCCACTCTGAACCCACTTCGCCACGGCACAGAAAACCGCAGCTTGCTGCGGTTTTTTTCGCCACCTGCGAGATTGTTGGGCCCGCTTGGGGTACTCACGCAGGTACCATTTGAATGTCGGCCGGCCCAGGTCAAAGACCAGCCAAGACGCGCAGGTGCACAGCAACGCTGCGCGCCAAGGCATCGAGTGCATACCCGCCCTCCAGGCACGAGACGATACGGCCTTGCGCGTGCAATTGGGCGACTTCGCTCACACGGCGCGTGATCCATGCAAAATCGGCTTCAACCAGCGCAAGTTGACCGAGCGGATCGTCCCGGTGTGCGTCGAATCCCGCCGAGATAAAAATCATCTTCGGCTTGAACGACGCCAGGGCCGTGATCCACTTCGCCTCGATCAACGCGCGCACCTCAGCGCCGCGCGTAAACGGTGGTACTGCTACGTTGCACATGTTCGTGCCCAGCGGCTCCACACCGCTGTACGGGAACAGCGGGTGCTGAAAGATGCTGACCATCAGCACGCGCTTGTCACCGGCAAAGATGTCTTCGGTACCGTTACCGTGGTGTACGTCGAAATCGACGATGGCCACGCGTTGCAGACCACGCACGGCCAGCGCGTGCCGCGCGGCCACCGCCACGTTGTTGAAGAAACAAAATCCCATCGCCTGGTTGTGTGTCGCGTGATGCCCAGGGGGCCGCACCGCGCAGAACGCGTTGTCAATTTCGCCGTCTATCACTGCGTCGGTCGCTGCGACGGCGGCACCAGCGGCGCGCAATGCAGCGCGCCAAGTGCCGGCGCCAGCAATAGTGTCAGGGTCGATCGCGCGCGGCGTACCGCTGGCGCTCACTCCTTCCAGCAGCGCCGTCAGCTCGGCGGTGTAAGCACTCGAGTGCGCTAGCTCTAAATCGCGCAGGCTTGCCAGTGGCGCCTCGCGCTCTTCGATCGTGGCCAACATCCCGTCGGTGCGCAGATGCTCGTTGATGGCTTGGAGCCGCTGCGGGCACTCGGGATGGCCCGGGCCCATCTCGTGGAGGCTGCACTCGGGGTGACTGAAAATAGCGGTGACCATCGGCGTTCAAGACCCTGCATTTTGAGTTAACGTAACCGCATGACATCACCACTGGCTGCTCAGCTCACCCGTTTGATCGATCAGATTAGCACGATCATTGTCGGCAAACGTCCGCAAATCGAGGACTGTGTGGCCTGCATGCTTGCCGGCGGACACCTGTTGATTGAGGATATTCCAGGTGTCGGCAAAACAACCCTGGCGCATGCCCTGGCGGTCTCGCTCGGTTTGCGATTCGCGCGTACTCAGTTCACCGCCGACCTGATGCCCTCCGACTTGATCGGCGTCAGCGTCTACGAGCGTGCCAAAGAAACCTTTGTGTTCCACCCCGGCCCCGTGTTTGCGCAGGTGCTCTTGGCCGATGAGATCAACCGCGCCGGGCCCAAGACGCAGAGCGCGCTGCTCGAAGCCATGGAGGAGCAGCAAGTCACCGTGGACGCGCAAACCCGTGCCCTGCCGCGCCCATTCTTCGTGATTGCGACACAAAACCCCAGTGACCAGCTCGGTACTTACCCGCTGCCGGAGTCGCAGCTCGATCGTTTTCTCATGTGCATCACCATAGGCTACCCGGACCAGGCGTCCGAGCGCGCGTTGCTGGCTGGGCTGGACCGGCGCGAAGCCATTGCGCACATGGGCAAGATCATGTCGCCCGCCGAGCTGGTGGCCGCGCAAGCCGCTGTGCTTTCTGTGCACGCGTCAGATGCGTTGCTCGACTACCTGCAAGCGTTGATCGCCGCCACGCGTTCGGGCCGTTGGTTCACTTTCGGGTTAAGCCCACGCGCCGGCATTGCGGTATTGCACGCTGCAAAGGCGCGCGCGCTATTGGCTGAGCGCGACTATGTCGCGCCAGACGATGTGCAGGCGATCCTGCCGCAAACCATAGCGCACCGCTTGGCACCGGTGCCTGGCGCCGGCCGTGGCCGGCGCGAGCAGGTGCGCGCCATGGTTGAAGCCGTAGCGCTGCCTTGAGCACCCTGCCATTGAATCCGTTCACCTGGGCATCTGCGCGCGTACAGACACGTTTTCGTTCATGGTGGCATGCGCGCCTGCCGCGCACCGACACACAGCGGCTCACCCACCGCAACGTCTTTATTCTGCCGACCCGTGCCGGCTGCTTGTTCGCCAGCACGCTGTTGGTCTTGCTCGTGGCCTCGATCAATTATCAACTCAACCTGGGATACGCTTTGACCTTTGTGCTGGCTGGCAGCGGCCTGGTGTCGATGCAACTCACACACGACACTTTGCGCGGCCTGACCTTGCACCTGCGTCCGGTCGGCCCTGTGCACGCTGGCGAGGCTGCCCTGCTAGACGTTGTACTGACTTCGCCCGATGCCGCGCGCTGGGGCGTTGGGCTGCGTGTCCACGCGGCCAGCGCCGCCACGCTGAGCTGGACCGACGTACCCGCCGGCGGTCAGGCCACCGCGCAGGTGAGCTTCGCGCCTAAGCAGCGTGGCCGCCATGACATCCCGGCACTGACGGTGGAATCACGCTTTCCGCTGGGCTTGTTTCGAGCTTGGACGGTGTGGCGGCCCGCTGCGCAGGTGCTCGTGTATCCGCGACTAGAAAGTCCCAGCGCCCCACTGCCACCCACCAGCGCCGCGTCTGACGGCCCCATGGCGTCACGACATAGCAGTGGAACAGAGTTCGAGGGCATCCGTGCTTACCGTCGTGGTGATCCGTTAAAGATGGTCGTGTGGAAGAAAGCCGCGAGCGCAATGGAAACCGAAGGCAAGCTCGTCAGCCGAGACAGCAGTGCCTCGGCTCACCAACAACTATGGCTCGACTGGCAATCGTGCGGCGACCTCAGCGCCGAAGAACGTCTATCGCGCTTGGCTGCGTGGGTGCTGGCAGTCGATCGCAGCGGCGCTGACTACGGACTGCGAATACCCGGCGTCGAGCTAACACGCGGCCAGGGTGAAGCACAACGACGGGCAAGCCTTGAAGCCTTGGCGCTATGGACCTAACCCGAGCGGCGCTGCCACTACCGTGGCGCGGGTGGGTCCGCTTGCCACGAGAGGCACGCGACACGCTGTTTCTGCTGGCTGTGATCGGATGGACCGTGCTCCCGCACCTGTCACATCTGCCACTGTGGTGCAGCATGCTCACGGGCAGCATCTTGGTGTGGCGCGCTTGGCTGGCGCTGAGTAACGCTGCGCTGCCCAGTCGTTGGTGGTTGGTTGCCGTCCTGTTGCTTGCCTGCGGGCTCACGCTCTGGTCACACCGCACCCTGGTTGGGCGCGAGTCCGGCGTCACACTGGTGGTGGTACTGATGGCGTTGAAAACACTGGAATTGCGTGCTCGGCGCGACGCGTTTGTGGTCTTCTTCCTCGGTTTCTTCTTGGTCCTGACGCAGTTTTTTTATTCGCAGTCACTGCTGGTTGCCTTTGCGATGCTGGTCTCAGTGTGGGGGCTACTGACTGCGCTGGTGCTGGCACACATGCCCGTTGGGCAACCGGCTTTGCGCCAAGCGGCTTGGCTTTCGGCTCGTTCTGCCCTGTGGGGAACGCCGCTGATGGTGTTGCTGTTCGTGCTGTTTCCGCGCATCGGACCGCTCTGGGGCGTACAACAAGACCGACTTGGCAAGACCGGGCTGAGCAGCACCATGCGCATGGGTTCTATGGCCGAGCTGGCAGCCGATGAAAGCGTGGCCATGCGTGTGCGCTTTTTGGGCACCGCCCCGCCACCCGAAGCGCTCTACTTTCGTGGTCCCGTGCTTGCGCAGTTCGACGGCCGCGAGTGGACACCATTGCCGCCCAGCTTGGTGACGAGCCTTCAGCCGCTCGCAGATTTGCGCACCAGCGGACCAAGCATCGCCTACGAAATGACTCTCGAGCCGCAGCGCATCCCGTTACTGCCGCTGTTGGAGGCGGCACCGGCGGCACCAGAGATCGACGGGTATCGGGTTCGTGTCACCGAGGACTTGCAATGGTATACAGATCAGCTGGTATTCGAGCGCCTGCGCTTTACTGCGCGGGCCCACTTGACCTTTCAACACGGCCCGCTGCGCGCGGTGCCGGGATTGCAGCATTACTTGGAGCTTCCTTTTGGCGCCAACCCTCGCACATTGGCCTGGGCCCGCGCGATGCGCCGACAGTCACGTTACGCCCAAGCCGACGTACAAGAGTTAGCGGCCTTAGTTTTGCAGCGCATCAGCCAGGGTGGCTATACCTACTCGCTGACTCCGGGTGTCTACGGCGAAGATGGGGGGCTCGATGCCGTCGACGAGTTCTGGCTCGACCGCAAAATCGGTTTTTGTGAACATTACGCGGCCGCCTTTGTCGTCGTCATGCGCGCCTTCGGCGTACCGGCACGCGTCGTCACCGGCTATCAGGGTGCGGATACCGCGAGGGTAGAAGGCTACACGATAGTGCGCCAGAGCCACGCCCATGCCTGGGCCGAGTACTGGCGTTCGGGCAGCGGCTGGCTGCGAACCGACCCCACGGCTGCCGTAGCCCCCGATCGAATCCTACGCAGCCGCAACCTACAACCCGAGCCTGGCTTGATGGCCAGCGCGCTGGGTGAATTCAGCCCAGCATTGCTACAGCGCTTTCGCACCAGCTGGGAAGCCCTCAACAACCGCTGGAATCAGTGGGTTCTCAACTATTCGCAAGGTCAGCAATTCGATTTGATGAAGAGCATCGGTTTTACCTCGCCAAGCTGGCACGATCTGGCCTTGTTGTTGATCGCCGTTTTCTGCGCGCTCAGCGTAACAGGTGCTGCATGGGCTTGGTGGGAGCAACGACGACAAGATCCTTGGATACGCCAATTCGCGCAGGCAAGGCGCGCTTTGCGGACACTGGGCCTGAGCGCGCAAAGTCAC
>JAOTTZ010000434.1 GCA_029864165.1 Burkholderiaceae bacterium | reverse complement strand
GCTTTCATCGGCGTATTCTGCGCTGCGAGCGGCCAGGTAACTTCACTTGCCGTTCAACGTCGTTGTTCGGGCGAAACGGCATCTGGCGCTGATCGCGCCGCAACGCTTCGATGTGACGCACGAAGTACGGGGGTTGACATTCATACTGGGCATTGTCGCGGTTCATTTCGCCACAGGGGGAAAGCGCTGTTTGCGGCCACGCCGCATGCAGCGGAGCTAGCCGTGCCAAAGCGCCCACAGAAGCAGCTCGGCGATGTCGGGTCAAAAGCGCATGGCTTGTTTTGCGGGCCACGCACCTGTTGTCGAATCCAAGACTGTGGCCACCAACATCTCGTGGTACGCGTGCGCCACGCCACGGTTGCGGCAGCGCCCATGACGGTGCCCACGCTCATGCGCCGCCGCGCCCACCTTGGCAGGCCAAACAGAACACGACCGCTGGGTCCGCAGCAAGACGCCCTTGGTCTATGCCAAGTCCGCACTCACAGCACAGTCCCCAGCGGCCGGCAGCGTACCGATCCAATGCCGCCTGCACACGGCGTTGCTGTGTCAACAGACGTTGGATGCTGCTCTGCGTCATCGCCTGCTGCTGCAACGCGTCCATGCGCGAAAGACGGCCCACGCTGCCCTGGTCCAGGATTACAGTGCCGGCGTTTTCGCGCGCGAGCGCCAGCTCTTGCTCGACGCGTGCGACCAGCGCTTGCAGCGCAATGAGCTGATCGGCCATCGCACTCAACGCAGGATCAGCACCGGCACATCGCTGACCCGCAGCAACGTCGTCGTTGTGCTGCCGACGATCAAATGTCGAATGCGCGAGTGGCCGTAGGCACCCATCACCAACAGCGGGGCGCCCTGTTCCTTGAGGAGCTGGGGCAGGGCTTGCTCGGGCTCGCCGGGCACCATTTCGGTCTGTACGCTGAAGCCGGCGGCCTCCAGCGCACGCCGGGATTCGTCGAGCTGACGGCGCGCCTGAGTCGTATCGCTACCGGCCATCGCGATAAGCACAGGCAAGCCCACCAGCATGGGGCTGCGCGCTACGGTCTCGATCGTCTTGCACGCTGTCGGGCTGCCGTCGAAGGCGATGACGAAACATCTCGGTTCTTCGAACCGCTCACCGGTGGCCACCAGCACTGCACGCTTCACCGATCGAATCACCCGCTCGACGTGATGATCGAGATGAAGCTTTGATGGCTTGGTCGCATGGTAGTGCTCGCCCAGCACGAACAGTCGCGCGTCAGGTTCCATCTCCAGCACGGTATCCACCAGCTCGCCATGCCTTAGCCGGGCATCGTGCCGCGACACGCCAGCTGCAGACGCACGCTCGCGCGCGCCGACCAGCAGGCGTCGGCCGGCTTCCTGGGCCAGCTTGCTGCGCTGTTCATCGAGCTCGCTCAGTTCTTGCAATAGTGACTCCTGCGCGTCCAGCCCGATTGCGCCGCTGTAGTCGCTGACTGCCGCGCGCTCAGGGTGGCGCTCAAGCACGTGCAGAAACTCCAACGGCACGTCCAGGCGCTGCGCCGCCCAGACTGCGCAGTCGATAACCGCGGTCGTGTTGGCGAGGCCGTCGACGCAGGCATAGACCTTGTTCATCGCTTCTCCTTCAGTGCATCATCTGTTCGACCGCGCCCGGCTTGTCGTGAAGCGCAAAGCGGTCCACCATGGTGGCGCTGGCTTCGTTCATGCCGACCACCTCGACCTCGGTGCCTTCACGCTTGAACTTCAACACCACCTTGTCGAGCGCACTCACCGCCGTGACATCCCAGAAATGCGCCCGGCTCACATCGATGCGCACCCGCTCTACGACTTCCTTGAAGTCGAAGGCGGCAACGAAGGTCTCCGCCGAAGCAAAGAAGACCTGGCCGACGACGGTGTAGGTGCGCAACTGGCCATCGTCGTCACTGCTGCGATCGATGCGCAATACGCGCCCGACCTTGTTGGCAAAGAAAATGCCCGATAGCAGCACGCCGACGAATACGCCCTTGGCCAGATCGTGCGTGGACACGGTGACCACCACGGTAGCGAGCATCACGATGGACGAACTCGGCGGGTACTGGCGCAGCTTGCGTATCGAATCCCAGTTGAAGGTCCCGATGCTGACCATGAGCATCACGGCGACCAACGCGGCCATTGGAATTTGCTTGACCCAGGGACCGAGAAACACAACCAGGACCAGCAAAAACAGCCCAGCGACGAGCGCAGACAAGCGACCGCGTCCGCCCGACTTCACGTTGATGACCGACTGACCGATCATGGCGCAACCTGCCATGCCGCCGATGAAACCAGTGGCGATGTTGGCGACCCCTTGTCCAACGCACTCGCGGCTCTTGTTGCTGGCGGTGTCTGTGAGGTCATCGACAATCGACGCCGTCATCATCGACTCGAGCAGGCCGACGGTAGCCAGCGTCGCCGCGTACGGCATGATGATCTTCAGCGTCTCCAGGTTCAGCGGCACGTCGGGCAACAAAAACACGGGCAAGCTGTCGGGTAGCTCACCCATGTCGCCGACGGTGCGGATGTCCAGGTCGAGCACCATGGCCACACCGGTCAGGGCG
>JAOTTZ010000433.1 GCA_029864165.1 Burkholderiaceae bacterium | reverse complement strand
GTTAAACCTGTTTCCGCAACCTGAGTTGCGAGAACGGCAGGTGGTCGAGCGCGCACAAGACCGCGCACGCCTGCTGTTGGCGCTGGAAAAAGAAGGTATCTTGCCGCCGGGTGCAACCGTGAGTCCGGTATCGATACCGAAGATGACGCCGGATTTTGCGCGCGCATTGCATCAGTATTTGGCGCGCAGCCCGTCGAAGATTGTGCTGACGCAACTGGAGGATGTGGTTGGTGTGCGCGAGCAAGTCAACCAGCCCGGCACGACCAACGAGCATCCGAACTGGCAGCGCAAGCTACCGCTTGCGCTCGAACATTTTCCGGCCGACGAGCGTTTTGTCGAACTGGCACGAATGTTCGAGAACGAGCGTGACACGGGCCGCAGCGTCGACCCGAGCCCTGCTCAAGCTTTGCAGGCAAAAATACCGCGCGCGACTTACCGCGTGCAACTTCACGGCGAGTTCAGGTTCGCCGACGCGGTCGCGTTGGTGCCGTACTTGGCGCAATTGGGCATCAGTCATCTGTACTGCTCGCCGTTCCTGCGTGCCCGGGCCGGCAGCCGGCACGGCTACGACGTTGTCGACCACAACGAGGTCAACCCGGAGCTGGGCACGCGCGCTGAGTTGGACCAGCTGGTCGATACCCTGCACGCCCACCACATGGGCTTGGTAATCGACGTGGTGCCCAACCACATGGGCGTGCTCGGCGGCGACAACGCGTGGTGGCTAGACGTTCTCGAAAACGGCCCCGCGTCGGCGTTCGCCGATTATTTCGACATCGACTGGTGCTCCGCCGACCCGGCGCTGGCCGGGCGCGTGCTGCTGCCCATCCTGGGCGACCAGTACGGTGTGGTGCTAGAGGGCGGCGAGCTCAAGTTAGAGTTCGAGCCTGCGTTGGGCCGTTTTACGCTGTCCTACCATGAACACCGTCTGCCTATCGACCCGGCGGGCTACGGTGCGCTGCTGCGACGCGCGGTGCGCGCGGTGCCCAAGCGCGCGCTGCCGTCCGATGCCTTTAATGCGCTCGACAGCCTGGCAGACGAATTCGACCGTTTGCCGCCGCTGGACGACCCCCACCCACAAGCACGGGTGCGGCGGCGGCGCGACAAGACAGTCTACAAAGGACAGCTGGCACAGCAGGTGGCACAGCACCCAGCATTGGCGAGCGCGTTCGCCGATTTGGTCACCGCTCTCAACGGCAGTGTGGGCACGCGCACCAGTTTCGACGAACTGCACACGCTGATCGATGCGCAGGCGTACCGGCTGACACAGTGGCGCGTTGCGGCCGACGAGATCAACTACCGCCGGTTCTTCGACATCAACGAACTCGCCGCGCTGCGCATGGAAAGCCCCGAAGTGTTCGAAGCCACGCATGGGCTGGTTCTATCGCTGGCGGCCAGCGGTGCAGTCGACGGCATGCGCATCGACCATCCGGACGGCCTCGCCGACCCAGCGGGTTACTTTCGCCGCCTGCAGCAACGCTATGCAGAACTCATAGGCGCAAAGCTCAAGGCTGCCGCCGACGAACTGCCGCGCCCCGAGACGCCGCTGTACGTCGTGATCGAAAAAATAACCGCGCCGCACGAACAGCTGCCCAGTCAATGGGCAGTGCATGGCACGACCGGCTACCGCTTTGCCAATGTCGTCAACGGGTTGATGATAGACGGCGGCGCGAAGTCGCGGCTGGACCGAGCGTGGCGTGCCTTTGTTCGTGACGAGGCCGAGAGCTTCGATGAGCTTGCGTGGCATTGTCGCCATATCGTCATGGACGGCACACTGTCGGGCGAACTGACCGTGCTTTCAACAGCTTTGCTGCGGCTGGCGCGAGAGGACCGTCGTACGCGCGACTTCACGCTCAACTTGCTGCGCTATGCGTTGGCCGAGGTAGTGGCATCGTTTCCGGTGTATCGCACCTATCTGATCGACAAGCCCAGCGTGCAGGACCGCCGCTTCATAGACTGGGCGATTGGTCGCGCGCGCCGCCGCAGCCTGGCCGCTGACGCCAGCGTGTTCGACTTCTTGCGCCGTGTGCTTCTGGGCCGGCCGCTGGCTGAATCGCCTGCTGGCCTGGGCGAGCGCTATCGCGCCTTTGCGCGGCGGCTGCAGCAGTACACGTCACCGGTGGCGGCCAAGGGCATCGAGGACACCGCGTTGTACCGACATCACCGGCTGATCTCGGTCAACGACGTCGGCGGCGACCCGGACGTATTCGGCTGCAGCGTCGCGGCCTTCCACGCCGCAAGTCGCGACAACGCCCAAAACTGGCCGCATGAGATGCTGACCACGTCGACCCACGACGCCAAGCGATCAGAGGACGTGCGAGCGCGCGTCAACGTGATCAGCGAGATGCCGGCAGTGTGGCGGCTGACTGCGCGGCGCTGGAGCCGGATGAACCGCAGTCATAGGCGCACCGTCGACGGCGCACCAGCACCGACTCGCAACGACGAGTACTTGCTCTACCAGACGCTGGTCGGTTGCCTGCCTGCGGGGACGCTAGACGACGCAGCGTTGACGGCTTACGCGCAGCGTATAGAGCAGGCCATGCTCAAGTCGGCG
>JAOTTZ010000431.1 GCA_029864165.1 Burkholderiaceae bacterium | reverse complement strand
TTTGATGTACAGCGCGAAGGCCCAGGGCAAGAACACGGTGGTCTCGCAGGTCTACGCTCGCACAACCACCGAGGTCGACTCGCCCCAGCGGCGGCGAACTGCCGCGGCCGACAAGAGCCGACATACGGAAAACGCGCTCTAGGGGAAGATCTCACCAAACATCCGTGTTCGGCGGGTCAGTGCGGAAAAACGTTGCATACTCAAGCATGGCCCTTCCCCACGCAAGATCAGGTCAGCCGATCGACATTCAGCCTCTCGGCACTATGCTGGCTAGCGCTCGAACAACCGCCTTGTTCAAGGCTGCCGACATCGAGGTCATGCGCCTCATACTTCTTGCCGGCAGTGCTGTGCCCCCGCACAAGGTTGCTGGTGACATCACGATCCAGTGCATCGAGGGCAAGATCGAAGTCATCGCCGATGGCAGCTCTCGAATCCTCCAATCGGGCCAACTCATGTTTTTGTCGGGTGGCGTTGTTCACAGCCTCGCTGGGATCGAAGACGCGTCGGTTCTGGTCACTATTGCACTCCGAAATTCATGAACACCAAAATTAGACAGTTGCTCGCGCAAATCACGTCGCTGGAAGACGACCTGCGCACTGCGCTGCGTGAGCAGGAAACAAGTTTGTTTTACCAGTTCAAAGGTAAACGGGTCGAGTTCGAAAGCAGCATCCGCGAAGCCCATCGCAAACTGAAAATGGGCATATTGCGCTGGATGTTCATCGACCGCCCGCAGAATCTCTTGACTGGGCCGATCATTTATTGCCTGATTGTTCCGCGCGTCCTGCTGGATTTCTGTATCACGTTGTACCAAGCGATCTGTTTTCCGATCTACCGAATAGCCAAGGTCCGGCGTATCGACTACATAGCGCTCGGTCGTCAGCATCTGAGCTATCTCAATGTCTTCGAGCGGATTCACTGCACTTACTGTTCCTACGCAACTGGGTTACTTGCCTACACGTGCGAAATTGCGGCGCGAACAGAGCAGTATTTCTGCCCCATCAAGCACGCACACCGCGTTTTCGGCACACACGCGCGATACGAACGCTTGCTGGCGTATGGCCAAGCAACCGACTACCGTTCCAAGCTGGAAGAATTTCGTATAGGGCTTGAAAGCGAAATCGGGAAGTGGCGGAAGTAGCGATACCGAATCTGCAATCCATCACGTCGGCGCCGAGCCGCCGCACAGGACAACGATGGAGGCTATCACGCCGGCATGGCAACTCACAATGTGACTGCGTTTTTCCAGTTCACGCGCATCTCAGCGCCTCAGCGCTGTGTAGTGCAGCGCAGGCCCGCCCGCGTTGAACTGGACGGCCCGACAATGCTTACCGATGACCAACACGTCCTGGTTCACCATTGAAGTCGACAATGGCCGCACGACGATGCGGCTGACGGGCGCTTGGCGCCTGCCTCAGTTGGCCGAGATCGAAGCCGCACTGGCCGGCCAGGCGCAGTTGCCAACCACGACCATCGACGGCAGCACGCTGGCAGAGCTCGACAGCGCGGCGGCGTTGGTGTTGCTGCGGGCATTGGGGCGCCGCGGAGGAACCGATGAAGGGATCTCGTGGCTCGGCTTCAGCGAAGTCAACGCGCGCATCCTCGAACAAGTACGCACGCGCCTTGACAAAGTAGAGGCGCGTCCGCCGCCACGCCGCCACGGCATCCTGGCACACATCGGGCAGCAGACACTCGCGCTGATGACGCTTCTGCACGGACACATGAATTTTCTCGGCGCGACGGTAGCTGCGTTTGGCCAGTCGCTTATGAGGCCAAGACGCATGCGGTTGCGTGAGCTGACCGTGCAGCTCGAGCAAACCGGGTTGAACGCTATACCCGTGGTCGCCCTCGTGACTCTGTTGATCGGTGTCGTCATCGCCTACCTACTCGGGCTGCAAGCGGAAAAGTATGGCGCCAACATCTTCGTCGTCGACGGCGTGGGCATAGGCGCGACGCGCGAGTTTGCGCCGATCATCGTCGCCGTGATCGTCGCCGGCCGCTCGGGCGCAGCCTTTACCGCACAGCTCGGCTCGATGCGCCTGACCGAGGAGACCGATGCCATCCGCACACTCGGCCTGTCGCCGTGGCAGGTGCTGGTAGTTCCGCGTGTGCTGGCCCTGATGGTCACCCTGCCGCTGCTGGTCTTCGTCGGCGATGTGATGAGCCTGCTGGGCGCAATGGCGATCGCCGGGCCCATGCTCGACATCACGCCGGCAACCTTTCTGGCCCGGCTGCGCGAGGCGCTCGACGTGCGCCACGTCTTCGTCGGTCTCATCAAGGCGCCTGTGTTCGCGCTGGCCATCGCCACGATCGGCGTGCGCATGGGAATGACGGTCGGCCGCGACACGCGCGCGCTGGGCACCGCCACCACTTCCACCGTGGTACAAAGCATTGTCGCGGTCATCGTGCTCGACGCCGCCTTTGCCGTGCTATTGCAGGCGTTGGAACTATGAACGTTGCAGCGGCACCGGTGATAGAACTGGAATCGGTCGTCACCCAATTTGGCGCACAAACGGTACACAACGGCGTCAGTTTCGCAGTCGGGCGCGGCACAT
>JAOTTZ010000432.1 GCA_029864165.1 Burkholderiaceae bacterium | reverse complement strand
CAAGGCCCCCGGCTGGCGCAATGCCAAGCACGCGGACCAGTGGCGCAATACGCTGGCGACTTACGCCTATCCAAGCATCGGCGACATGTTGGTGCGCAACATCCGCTTGGAGCACGTCACCAGCATCATCGAGCCGCACTGGACGACGAAGAACGAAACAATCAACCGCGTTCGCAATCGCGTCGAGCTGGTGCTCGATTGGGCGACAGTGCGCAAGTACCGCAGTGGCGAGAATCCTGCGCGATGGAAGGGCAACCTGGACAAGTTGCTTGCAAGCCGCGCCAAGGTTGCACCGGTTACGGGGCACAAGGCGTTGCCATCGGACGCGCTGTATGGCTTCATGCAGCAGTTGCGCGACGTGCCCGGTATTGCGGCGCGCTGCCTTGAGTTTGTCGTGTTGACAGCGTGCAGGTCTGGTGAAGCGCGGCTGGCGACGTGGCCCGAGGTTGACTTGCAAGGCAAGGTGTGGAGCATCCCCGGCCAGCGCATGAAGTCGGGCAGGGCGCATAACGTGCCGCTGTCCAATGACGTGATCAAGCTGCTAGAGGCGCTGCCGCGCCTTGAGGGCACGGCGTTGATATTTCCCGGCGCGAAGGCGGGCAAGCCGCTGAGCGATATGAGCTTGATCGCGGTCATGCGGCGCGTGCGTGTTGACGCTGTACCGCACGGGTTCAGGTCGAGCTTTTCGAGTTGGTGTGCGTCATCAACAGCGTACCCATCGGAGGTGCGCGAGATGGCGCTGGCGCACGCGATTGGCAATGGCACCGTGGCCGCGTATCAGCGCAGCGATTTGTTCGACAAGCGACGCAAGTTGATGACTGATTGGGCCAAGTTTTTGCGCACTGCGCCGGCCTGCGGAGAGAACGTAGTCGCTATGCGCGTGGCGGCAGCGTGATTGACGCGTTTGACGCGGAGCAGTACGAGCGTTGGGTACTGGACGGTGGAAGCCGGCATGACATCCCGGAGCAGCAAGCGTTTGACGCCGAACTGTATGAGCAAATGGTCATCGAAGGCGCTATAAGTGGTAACGCTGAAGATGGCTTCGAAGCGCTAGATTTGTGTCGTTCCGCATTGGATGCGCGGCGCTTTTCGCCGCAGCTGTCGAACTATTTGCGCGACAGATTGACCGCCGTCATTCAAGGGATACCCACAGACAAGGCGCTGCTTATTGCCCGCGACCGAGGCAGGCCGTCAGACGGGCTCCCGGAGTGGCAGCTGCACTTGGGTGCGTTTGCCGCACTGCTCGCCCACCGTGGGTTTGAGCCCGAACAGATTGCTTCGGCGATGTGCAAGCAAAGACGCGCAGTTCATAAAAAATCTCTGGCGCCACGAGAGGCTCACCGGATCAGGTTGACGTGCATGCCTATGCTTGCGCTTGCTCAACAGCAACCGTCCGGCCAAGAGCGTCTTGTGAGGCTGGCTGGCCCCTACGGCAAGGTGCTAGACGTGATCCAAGAGTACGTGTTTCTGTTCTACGTGTTGCTTGTTGTTTTCTCGCCCGTGGGAGAAATTGGATGAATTTCTTTCATTTGGCATCGTTCAACGAAAGCCGCAAAGTCCATCTCAGCCGCACTAAATCTCAGCAGCGTTCAAAGGGTTGCAGCCGCACCCGGCGCGCGGAGCTCGCGGCAAAGAGGATTTTCGATGGTACAGAGAGTCGGTCGCATCGGCGAGATTGCGACAGTGAAGGGCAAGCGCGGTCGGCTTCCCAATAGCCCGGCAACAATCTGGCGCTGGGTCAAGGCCGGGACGTTTCCTCGTCCATTTTCGCTAAGCCCCGGCACGACCGTTTGGGATTTGGACGCCGTTGACGAGTGGATCCGCCAGCGCGCCGAAGGGGGGCAGCCATGACCTGCCACAACGACAAAGTGGCGGGCGTATGCAGCGCCCGCCACCCGAGAACAAACGAAAACCAACGGCGGGATTATCGCGGCAAGCGGACCAGTCAGGAGGGTGACATACCCTCGAGCATGACCCATGTGGTCGACGCGGTCTGGCGGGCTCTGGCCGAATACCAGGAGCAGCGCACCGATGACCGGGCGACCGCTAACGAGGCGATAGACAAGGTGCTGTCGCAGATCGGCGGTACGTCGCGATGACCGAGATTGACCGCGCAATAGACGCGCTGCGGGCTATCTCTGCCGACTTGCCACGCGCTGAATGGGTGCGCGCTGGCATGGCCGCGCAAGCTGCCGGGGTAAGTTTCGATACCTTTGACGCTTGGAGCGCAGGAGGGCGAACGTACAACGCAAAAGACACCCGCGCAGCGTGGCACAGCTTCAAGCCCAACGGTCGAATTACTGGCGCGACGTTGTTCAAATTGGCCGCCGACCACGGTCGGACCAATGGGCATGACAAGCCGCAACGAAGCCGCGCCAAAGCCCCTATACGGGCCGTAGAGGCACCGCGCAAGCCAGCCCCTGGCGTGAGTGCTGGCGAGGTGTGGGCGCGCGGCGTGGCCGCTACGTATCAGCACCCGTACCTTGAACAAAAGCGAGCCGCAGGCGTGCCGCTGCATGACCTGCGCGTATTGCCTGAAGGCGACCAGATGT